>NZ_JBQEPK010000002.1:154597-217569 GCF_052045615.1 Methylobacterium sp. 22177
GATGCCGGTGACGATCAGGTCGGGCTTGGCCGCCTCGATCTTGTTGTAGATCGGCGTGAAGTCGCCCGTGTCCGGCGAGAAGCGGATGTGATCGACCACCTTCACGCCGATCTCCGGCAGGCACTTCTCGTAGCCGACGTCGAGCGGCCGGGTCCAGGCGGCGTCCTCGCTCATGATCGCGGCGGTCTTCACCTTCATCAGGTCGATCAGCAAGTCCTTGGTCGAGTCGCAGATCGACTGGGCCAGGGCCGCCGAGGTCAGGTAGCCGTGGAAGGTGTACTTGTTGCGGGCGTAGTCCTTGTGGACCGCGAGACTGATCTCGTTCGAGGCCGCGCCCGGCGTGATCATCGGCGTCTTGAGCCGGGCCGCCCAGGGCATCAGCGCCAGCACGACCTCCGAGATGTAGCTGGCGATGACGAGGTTGACCTTGTCCTCGGAGACCGCCCGCTGGAAGGCGCGGACCGCGTCGGAGGCGGAGGACTTGTCGTCGTAGGTGACGACCTGGATCTGGCGGCCGTCGACGCCGCCCTGGGCGTTGATCTCGTCGGCGGCGAGCTGGACGGCCTGCGGGATCGAGGCCCCGGCCACCGACTGGGCCTCGGCGATCACCCCGATCTTGATCGGATCGGCGGCCCGGACGGGCCCGGCGGCGACCAGCCCCGCGGCGATCAGCGCGGGCAGCGTGCGCCGAATCGGGGCAACCCGGGCGGCGGCGCGCACGGTCTCGGACATCGGCGTTCCCTCATCCCAGTGCCCGAATTTTATATTCGCGGGCTTGGCCCGGACTGTACCCGCGCTCCGACGGATCACAAGGGGCCGATCGGGATCGGCCGGTGACGTTTGCACCGAGTCGTTTTCCGCCCGGGGTATCGCCGCGCGCCGCCGCGGCCTAGGCTCGCCGCGGCCCTGCGAAGCGCGGGCCCGGCGGCCTCGAAGAAGGGCACGGTCTGGTGAGGAACGCACGCTCGGCCGCGGCCGGGGTTCGCCCCGGACCGCGGCCCTGGAGCCTCGGGAAGCGGCCCGCTCGGCACTCGGCGCGGGCAGGGGAACCACAGGCATGACCCTGCGCTGGACGCGGCGGCCCGAGGGCTCGACCTGGGGGGATTTCGGACCCGACGACGAGCTGGGCCGCCTGAACCTGCTCACCCCCGAGAAGGTGCTGCAGGGGATCGCGGAGGTGCGCGAAGGGCTCACCTTCTGCCTCAGTCTGCCGCTGGACCTGCCGGGCGGCAACGTCCTGAACCCGCGCCGCCACCCGCCCCAGATCACGCCGACGCGCCGCGCCAACGGCCGGCCGAACATGAACTTCCCGGTCTGCGAGGAGGTCGACGGCGCCACCGACGTGATCTGCGACGACCGCGCGCTGATCCACCTGCAATACTCGACGCAGTGGGACGCGCTCGCCCATGTCGGCGCGCTGTTCGACGCGGACGGGGCGGGCGCCGCGCCGACCTTCTACAACGGCTTCCGCGGCGGCCGCGACATCGTCGGGCCGAGCGCGCCGGAGGCGGCGGATGAGCCGTCCCGGGCCAAGCGCCTCGGGATCGAGCGCCTCGCCGAGACCGGCATGCAGGGCCGGGCCGTGATGATCGACCTGCGCGCCCATCTCGGCGACGCCAGGACCCGGGTGGGCTACGACCAGCTCGCCCGGATCCTGGAGGCCGACGGCGTCGTGGTGGAGCCGGGCGACATGGTCTGCCTGCACACGGGCTTCGCCGAGCGGCTGATCGCCATGGGCGGGAAGCCCGATCCGAAGCAGGTCCACACCCTCTGCGCGGGGCTCGACGGGCGCGACCCGCGCCTCCTCGACTGGATCACCCGCACCGGCCTGTGCGCGCTGATCGCCGACAACTACGCGGTGGAGGCCTACCCGGCCGGCCCCGGCCCCGCCTGCTGCGCGACGCTGCCGCTCCACGAGCACTGCCTGTTCAAGCTCGGGGTCAATCTCGGCGAGCTGTGGCACCTGACGCCGCTCGCCGACTGGCTGCGGGCCCGCGGCCGCAGCCGCTTCCTGCTCACCGCCCCGCCGCTGCGCCTGCCCGGCGCCGTCGGCTCGCCGACGACGCCGGTCGCCACGGTGTAGGGATCGGGGGCCCCGGGACGCGCTCCCGGGGCCGCCCGGATCAGCCGAGGGCGGCGGGCGCAGTGGCGGGCGCGGCGTCGGCGCGCGGCGGGCCGCCGGCCGGCGCCGCGGCTCGCTCCGCGGCTTCCTGGGGCGGCCCGGGGCGGAGGACGGCGCGCTCGCGGAAATGCGGGATGGCCGCCTCGAACACGGCCTCGGCGGCCGCCCGGTCGCCGGCCGACACGGCGTCGCGCAGCCGCGCCACCCAGGCGTCGAGCCGGTCCCGGTCGGCGAAGACCGGCCGCGCCGCCATCACCCCGTCGATGCCCGGCAGGGCGATCCGGGGCTCCTCGCGGGCGAACAGGATCTCGTTGAGCCGCTCGCCCGGCCGGGCGCCGGTATAGGCGATCTCGATCTCGGTGCCGGGCTCGAAGCCGGCCAGCCGGATCATCCGCTCGGCCAGGTCGGCGATCCGCACCGGCTGCCCCATCTTGAGCACGTAGACCGCGGCGCGCTCAGCGCCCGCCCGCGCCTCGCCGTCGGCGTGCGAGGCCGCCGTCAGCACGAGGTCGCAGGCCTCGCGCACGGTCATGAAGTAGCGGACCATGTCCGGGTGGGTGACGGTGACCGGGCCGCCCCGGGCGATCTGCGCCTTGAACACCGGCACCACCGAGCCCACGGAGCCCAGCACGTTGCCGAAGCGCACGGCGATCAGCCGGGTCGGGTGGTCCGGCCGCGCCGCCTGCGCGGCGTCGAGGGCCTGGGCGACCATCTCGGCGAAGCGCTTGGTGACGCCGAGCTGCGAGACCGGCTCGATCGCCTTGTCGGTGGAGATCATCACCAGGGCGCGGGCGCCGGACGCCACCGCCGCCTCGGCGACGTTGATCGAGCCGAACACGTTGGTCTTGATGCCCTCCTGCCAGTCCCGCTCCAGGTAGGGCACCTGCTTCAGCGCGGCGGCGTGGAGCACGTAGTCGGGCCGGAACGCCGCGATCACCGCGTGCGTCCGCTCCCGGTCGCGGATATCGGCCAGCACCCCCGTCACGGCGGCCTCCGCGGCCAGGATCGCGGGGTGGCTGAGGATGCCGTGGAGCGCCGGCTCGGAGGATTCGAGCACCAGCACCGCCGCGGCCCCGAAGGCCACGGCCCGCAGGCAGATCTCCGAGCCGATCGAGCCGCCGCCGCCGGTCACCACGACCCGGCGGCCGGCGAGGAACGCCTCCAGGCGCGGCCGGTCGATGGCGACGGTCGGCCGCAGCAGCAGGTCCTCGATCTCCAGCGGCGCCAGTTCCGGCCCCTGCACGCCCTCGCCGAGGCCGACGACCCGGGCGAGGGGCAGGCCGAGGCGCCGGGCGCGGGCGATCAGGTCGTCCGGCGCCGCCTCCGGCACGAGGGCGCTCGGGGCGGCCACGAGCCGCCGCACCGGCTCGCCCCGCGCGGCGAGGTCGGCGACCACCCGCTCGAGATCCGGGAAGCCGCCGAGCACCGGCACGCCGCGCATGAACTGGCCGCGCTCGTCCGCCCGGGGCGACAGGATGCCCCGCGGCGCGAGCTTCCGCACCGAGCCCGACTCGATCGCCCGGATCAGCACGTCCATGTCGGCGCCGCGCCCCAGGAGCAGGGTCGGGACGGTGGCGGCCCGCGCGCTCGACTGCCGGGAGCGCGTGTCCTTGAGGTAGCGGAACGCCAGGCGCGTGCCGCCCAGGAAGAAGATCTGCAGAACCCAGTAGAGCAGGATCGCGATCTTGCCGAAGAAGTAGAAGCCGTAGAGGTCGGACGAGACCAGCACCCAGTCGATGACCAGCAGCGCCAGGGCCAGGACGCTGGCCGCCCGGACGATGCCGGCGAGGTCCTGCAGCGAGGCGAAGCGCCACTTCGTCCGGTAGAGCCGGAAGCGGCCGTAGACGAGGCCGGCGAGGACCAGGAACGGCGGCAGCAGCAGAGGCAGGGCGTGCAGGCGCTCGGCCAGCATGCCGCCCTGGAAGCGGAACAGGAAGGTGAGCACCACGGCGGCAGCGGTCGCCGCGAGGTCGTGGGTCACCATCACCGCGGTCTTGTAGAGGCGCTGCTGCATCGTGGGCCGGATGGGATGCCGGGGGTATCCGCCGCGGCACCGGCCCTGTCAACGCGGCCCGTCCGGGGCCGGCGGCCGCGCGGGCGCGGGCCTCAGCCGAGCGCCCGGGCCGCCGCACCGGCCGCATCGTCCACCCGGTCGATGTCGGGGGCGTCGATGTGCCGGTAGCGGGCCTGGATGAGCCCGAAAGCCCCGAAGGCGGCGTGGCCGGCCGCCACGAGCCCGAGGAGGATCCAGCCGTAGGGCTGGGCGCGCAGCAGCGCGAACGCCTCGGACAGGCCCTTGGCATCCGAGGAGCGCTGGTGCCACGCCGCCGCCACGAGGAACCCGCCGATGATCAGGAAGGCGAGGCCCCGCGCCGCGTAGCCGAACCGGCCGATCGGGCCGGCCCAGCGGTCCCGGGCCCGGGCGTCGAGGGCGAGGCGGTCGGTGACGTCCCCGCGCCAGGCCTTGCCGAGGAAGCCGAAGCCGCCCGCCACCACCGCGAGGCCGACCAGGGCCACGAGCCAGCGGCCGAAGGGCTTGCTCAGGAGCCACGCGGTCCCGTCATGCACGCCGTCGCCGCCGCTCATGCCCAGGCCGAGGCTGAGCGAGGCCGCGCTGGCGGCGAGGCCGAGATAGAGCCCGGCGCTGATCAGGTGGGCGCCGCGCACCGCGAGGCCCTTGGCGGAGGTGCCCCGCCGGTCGGCGTCGGTGATCCCCTCGACGAGGCGCCAGAGGGCGAAGCCGGCGAGGCCGAGGGCGATCAGGCCGACGACGGCCGCGCCGAACGGACCGGCCATCACGGCGCGGAGCGCGTCCTTGCTGTCGCCGGCCCGGCCGCCATGCCCCAGGGCCGCCAGCAGGGCGAGGGCGCCGACCACGATGTAGACCACGCCGCGGGCGCCGTAGCCGAAGCGGGCGATGCGCTCGATCGCGTTGCGGCCGCCGGGAAGGGTCCTCATCGGCGGGACCGGGCTTCGGGGAATCGGGCGTCGGGCACGGGCGGCATCCTGTCGGGCGGGCCTGTCGGGCGGGAGCGTTCAACGCCCGGCGGCGCGCACCCGATCCGTTGCCGGCACAACCTCCGCGGCCGCCCTACATCGGCGTCCGCTCGGCCCGGCCGGTGAGCGCCACGTAGAAGCCGAGGCCGTCCTGGGCCGGCAGGGTCTGGAGGCGCTCGATCAGGCCGCGGCGCTTCGCGTCGAGGAGCAGGCGCCCGGCCGGCTGGAACAGGGTCTCGCCGCCGCCCTCCGGGGGCGGATCGAGCCGGATCGCCACGGTCTTGCCCTTGGCGAAGCGGCTGCGCTCCAGCATGTCCTTGAGCGAGGCCTCGGCGGTCGCCCGGTTGGTGCCGCGCAGGTCGAGCACCGACTCGGCGTCGGTCACGCCGAGGGAGCCGCGCAGCTTGGCCGCGTAGAAATCTTCGAAATGGGGCAAGTCGGTGCCTTGATGCTTCGCCGTTCGATCAGGTGGGGTGCGGCCGCTCAGAAGGCGAGACCGCGGTAGAGGTCGCGCACCGGCACGGCGCCGTCGAGCTCCGGCAGCGACACGGTGCCGTCGAGCCCGAGGGCCGCGACGCTCCAGTCGTCGCCCGCGCGCCGCCAGACCTCGACCCGCGCCTCGTCGGAATAGACGATCAGCAGCACCGCGAGGCTCGGCACGGTCCGGTAGAAGTCGATCTTCCGGCCGCGGTCGAGACTCATGGTCGAGGGCGAGAGCACCTCGGCGACGAGGAGCGGGTCGGCGGCGTAGCCCTCCGGCAGCGGCGGCCCGCACCGCACCACCACGTCGGGGATCGGGGCGAAATCGCCCATCGCGGCGCTGAGGATCGCCAGACCCGGCATGGCGCGGCAGCCTCGCGGCTCCGACAGGGCGTCGAGTCGTCCCGCCAGGTTCATGACGATTCGCCGATGCCGCTCCCGCGGCGGCGCCATGAGCATCGGCTCGCCGTCGAGCAGCTCCCAGCGCTCGTGCGCGGGCCGGCCCTCCACCCAGAGCCTGAACTCGGACACATCCATCCGCGCGTCGCGCTTCGCGGCCAGAGCCATCGCCGATCCCCACCTCGGCCGGATCGTAGCACCGGGCCGGCCGCCCGCAACAGGTCCGGCCCGGAAGGCCATCCCCGCGCGGGCGTCGCGCGTCACGGCGGCCCGCACACGGCGACCACCGCGACGGCTCAGTCGGCGCCGAGCCCGGCCGCCGCGACGGTGGCGCCGGCCTCCAGGAAGCGCTGCGGATCCACCGGCTCGCCGTCGATGCGGGTCTCGTAGTGGAGATGCGCCCCGGTGGAGCGCCCCGTCGAGCCGACGGCGCCGACCGCGTCGCCCGCGGCCACGCGCTGCCCGGGGCGGACCGCGATGCGGGCGAGGTGGCCGAACCGGGTGGTGACGCCGTGGCCGTGGTCGATCTCGACCATGTTGCCGTAGCCGCCCGCGGCCTCGGCGGCGATCACCCGGCCCGGCGCGGTGGCGCGGGCGGGCTCGCCGTACTCCGCCTTCAGGTCCAGCCCGGTATGGAGGGCGAGGCCGCGGGTGAAGGGGTCGAGGCGCGTGCCGAACGGGCTCGACACGGTCGCGCCTCCCCGGATCGGGCGTGCCAGGGGCAGGGTGGCGGCGAGCCGGCGCAGGCGCTGGCCGTCGTCGAGCGTCCGCCGGGCCAGGGCGAGGCCCTCCGCGAAGCCGGTGCCGTCCAGGGCGCGGCCGTCAAGGGCGCGGCCGTCCAGAGGCACGAGCGGTCCGCCCAGCCCGGCGGCCGGTGCGGCCGCGCCGGTGCGGTCGGGATCGAGGCGGTCAGGGTCGAGACCGGTGCGGCCGATCAGGCCGCGCAGCCGCCGCACCGCGTCCCCGGCCCGGGCGGCCAGCCCGGCGAGGCGCTCGCCCTGGGCCGCCTGAACGCCGTCGAGCCGGGCCTCCAGCCGGATCAGCCCGGTCTCGGCCTCGCGCGCGCCGCGCCGCGGCAGGGGATCGCGGGCGGAGCGCGGCTCCGGAGCCGGACCCTCGGTCGGGCGCAGGAAGAGATCGTCGTAGCCCCCGCCGCGCGCTCCGTCGGGCCGACCGGGCAGGGCGCCGGTGGCGGACGGCTCGGGCAGGGCCTGCCGCGCGAGGTCGGCGAGGGCGGCGGTGCGCCGCTCCAGCTCGGCCTGGCGCTCCAGGGCGGCCGCGACCCGGTCGGCCAGCCCCGCCTCGCTCCCCGCCCGGTCGCTCCGGTCGCGGTCGAGCCGGTCCAGGAGCTCGCCGATGCGCGCCTCGTAGGCGTCGCGCAGGGCGGCCTGCCGGGCCACGAAGCCGGCCAGCACGTCGTCGTGGAACACGATCAGGTAGGAGGCCCCGAGCGCCCAGGCCAGCGCCAGGGCGAGGCCGGCGGCGAGCCAGGGGGTCGGCCGGTGCGGCCTGAGACGCGCGAGGAACTTCGGAGGCTGCATCGGGACGGCACCGGAGGAGCCGCCATTCAGACCTCGGTAGGGTTAAGGATCCGTCGCGCGCCGGGCGTTCCGCCGATCCGGGCGGCGGGCGTCAGGGGGCGTCAGGGCAGCGCGCGGGCGGCCGCCAGGACGGCCTCGGCGTGGCCGGGCACCTTCACCTTCGGCCAGATCCTGGCGACGCGCCCCTCCCGGTCGACCAGCACGGTGGTGCGCTCCACGCCCATGTACTTGCGCCCGTACATGCTCTTCTCGACCCAGACGCCGTAGGCCTCGAGCACGGTCTTGTCCTCGTCGGCGGCGAGCGGGAAGGTCAGGCCGTACTTGCCGCAGAACTTGTCGTGGCTCTTCACCGGGTCCGGCGACAGGCCGACGACCTTGGCGTCCGCCTCCGCGAAGGCCGGCAGCAGACCGTTGAAGTCCTGCGCCTCCAGCGTGCATCCGCTCGTGTCGTCCTTCGGGTAGAAGTAGAGCACGACTTTGTGACCGCGGAGCGCGGACAGTCCCACGCGCCCTCCGCCCGAGGCGGGAAGGTCGAAATCGGGGGCGGGATCCCCCTCTGACAGCGGCATCGTGCCTTCCTTTCGGCCGATTGATGATGTGCAACCGATCTCGTGCGCCGGCTCGAGCGATGGGCCCCGCGCACGTCCGAGCCAAGCCCGGAGTCGCGGCCGCTGTAAAGCGCGGGCGCGCTTCGATCCACCGGCCGCGGAGCCCGAGGGCGCCGCGCGCAGAGACCCCGGAACAAAGGTCCCGATGGCGGACGAGACAACGCCGGCATGCAGGCCTCGGGGGAAGGCGCGACGCGTCGGCGGCGTCTGCCTCGTGAGCGCCCTCGCGCTGGTGCTGCTCGTCGGCGCCGGTGTCGGCCTCGTGGCCCTGCGCCTGTCGAACGGGCCGCTGCAGATCGACGGCCTGTCGCGCCGCGTCGCCGCCGCCGTGGCCGAGCGGATCGGACCCGGCTGGAGCATCGGGCTGCGCGGCAGCAGCCTGGAGCTCGACCGCGAGAACGCGCTGAGCCTGCGCTTCTCCGGCCTCGACATCCGCAACCCGCAGGGTGACCTCGTGGTGCGCGCGCCCCTGGCGCTCGTCAGCCTCGACCTCTGGAGTCTCCTGCGGCTCAACCTGCAGCCGCGCTCGATCGAGTTCCGCGAGACGCAGACCACCGCGCTGCTGCACCGGGACGGCTCCATCGCCTTCGCGGCCTCGGAGGCCAACCACCCGGTCGACGTCGCGCCGCACACGCCGCCGAGCGTGGACGGGGTGCGCGGCACCGTGTCGCCGCTCTCGGCCGCGATCGCGTCGATCTTCGGGGTCGTCCTCGATACGGGCGGCGTGGTCGGCGCCCTCGACCGCGCCCGCGTCACCGACGCGCGGCTGCGGCTGATCGACGAGGACGGGCACGAGCGCGCGGTCTTCGCGCGGGTCAACGGCCTGTTCGGGCGCGACCCGGTCAACGGGACCCGGAACTTCGAATTGCGGCTCGACGGGCCGCACGGCGAGTGGCGCTTCGGCGGCACGCTGCGCGACGGCGCCGACGGACAGGAGCGCTCGGGCGTCATCACCCTCGACGACCTGCCGGTCACCGATCTCCTGCTGCTCTCGGGCCAGTCCGGCCTGCCGCTGACCACCGACCTGAAGCTCTCGGCCCGCGCCGACGTCAGCCTGACGGCCGGCCGCATCCGGACCATGAACGCCAAGCTCCACACCGGCGACGGCACGTTCCTGATCGAGGAGAAGGACTTCAACCCGGTCACGGTCGAGAGCCTCGACGCCTCGCTGGACTGGGACGAGGCCAACCGCGTGATGTCGCTCACCGGCCTGGACTATCGCGGGGCCGGCAACGCCGTGCACCTCACGGGGACGTGGAAGGGCGGCCCGCCCGACGCGAGCACGGCCTGGACCGCGACGCTGGCGAGCCGCGACGCCACCTTACGCGGGGCGACCCCGCAGGACGCGCCGGTGAAGATCGACGCCCTCGACGCGCAGCTCTCGGGCCGCGACGGCGGCATCGCCATCGACGCGCTGACCCTGTCGGGGCCCGGCGTGAAGGGCGCCATCACCGGCACGATCGGCACCAGCGCCGACGACGGCGGCCTGACCCTGCACCTCGCCGGCCACGACGGCGAGGTCCGCACCGGGCTGCGGCTCTGGCCGGAGCACATCGCCCCGCCGGCCCGGACCTACCTGGTGGACCAGCTCCGCCGCGGCCGCGTCGATTCCGTCGACATCAAGGTGAAGATGTCCGGCTCGGTCCTGGCCGCCGCGACCCGGGGCGACCCGGCCCCGGACGACGCCGTCCACATCGACTTCCACGTCTCGGACGCGGCCATCGACGTCACCGCCGACGCGCCGCCCGTGACCAAGGGCAACGTCGTCGGCGTGATCACCGGGCGCTCGACCACGGTGCGCAACGTGACCGCCGAGGTCCACGGGCCGGACGGGCGCGGGCTCGCCATCTCGGACGGCAGCTTCGTCATCCCGCAGATCACCCCCGACCGGGTCGTGGCGCAGATCGGGATGCGGCTCTCCGGCGGCGCCGACGGCATGGCCTCCGTGCTCCAGGCCAAGCTGTTCAAGAGCGTGATGAGCGTCGACCTCGACCCCGCCACGATCAAGGGCAGCGCCGACCTGCGCGTCGACTTCCCCCTCGACCTCAAGCACATCCCCGACCTGCCGGACCTGCCGGTGACGCTGACCGGCTCGCTGGCCGACCTCTCGGTCGACAAGGTGATGGGCCGGGACCGGCTCGAGTCGGGCCGGTTCAACCTCGTCTACGACCGAGGCGCCTTCACGCTGAAGGGCGACGGACGGGTCGCGGGCGCGCCCATGTCGGTCGACCTGCGCCAGCCGAAGGTCGGGCAGCCCGGCGAGGCGGTGGTCAACGTGTCGCTCGACGAGGCGGTCCGCGGCCGCAAGGGCCTGCCGACCGCGCCGCAGCTCACCGGCACCATCCCGGTCCGCGCGGTGGTGCAGATCGGCCGGCCGGGATCCGGCAAGCCGCCGATCCGGGTCGAGGCGGATCTGGCGAAGGCCGGGATCGACGGGCTGATCCCGGGGCTGACCAAGCCCCCGGGCAAGCCGGGGCGGCTCACCTTCACCCTCGTCGACGGCGGCCAGACCTTCGACCTGCGCGACTTCGCCCTCGACGCGGCCCCGGCGAGCGCCCGCGGCACCGTCTCGATCACCCAGGAGGGCGGCCTCGAGCGGGCGGACCTGAGCAGCGTCAAGCTCTCCCCCGGCGACGACCTGCGCGTGAGCCTCGACCGCACCGGCGGCGGCTACAAGGTCGTGGTCCGGGGGGCGGTGGCCGATGCCCGGCCGTTCCTGAAATCCCTGGGCGGCCCCGACTCCAAGGGCGGCCGGGAGGCGAAGGACGCGAATCCGAAGGATATCGACGCCGACATCCAGGTGCCCATCGTCACCGGCTTCAACGAGGAGGCGCTGACCGGCGCCACCCTGAAGCTCGCCCTGCACGGGAAGACCCTGCGGGCCGCCAACATCACCGGGCGCTTCCGCGCCGCGCCCTTCGCCGCCACGGTGACCCGCGGCGAGCGCGGCGTGCCGACCCTGGCGGTGGAATCGGCCGATGCCGGCGCGACGCTGCGGTTCGTCGACGTGTACCGGCGGATGTATGGCGGCCGGCTGACGGCCGGGATCGGCCTCAACGACGGCCCGCAATCCGGCGTCGTCCAGATCCGCGACTTCATCCTGCGCAACGAGCCCGCGCTGTCGAGCATCATGGCGCAGGGCCCGGAGCCGACCGACGCGGAGACGGCCCGCGGCCGCCGGGTCGCCCCGGGCCGGGGGGCGGGCGACGTCACCTTCGACCGCATGCGCGCCAATTTCGTGCGCACCGGTACCCGCGTCGACTTCACCGACGCGGCGATCTCGAACGCCGCCATGGGGTTCACCCTGTCGGGCTGGCTCGATACCGGCCGCGAGCGCACCGACATGACCGGCACCTTCGTGCCGCTCTACGGCCTGAACAACGTGGCCTCGCAGCTGCCGCTGCTCGGGCCGCTGCTCGGCGGCGGCCACAACGAGGGCCTGTTCGCGGTCAATTTCCGCGTCTCCGGCAAGCTCGCCTCGCCGGACGTGAGCGTGAACCCGCTCTCGGCGATCGCCCCGGGCTTCCTGCGCAAGCTGTTCAGCGCCGGCGGCGGCCCCTTCGCGGACGGGATGCCGGGCGTCCCGCAGCAATAGGGCGGGCAGCCCGGAAGAGCCGCCCGCCCCGTCTCACGCGCGGATGAAGTCCGCGATCACGGCCGGAGCCGCGGTGTCGAAGCCGACCACGTCGAGCATGCCGGGATCCTCCGGGTCGGCGATGCTGAAGCCGTTGGAGACCAGCCCCACGACCACCAGCTTCGCCGGGATCCCGGTCTTCTCCCGGTACGCCCGCAGCGCCTGGACCGGGTGGACCGGCCCCGCCCAGGTCTCCGAGTCCGTGTAGACCACGAACGCGTCGGCCTTCACGCCCCGCTCCAGCGCCCAGCGCATCGGCAGGGCGCAGTCGGTGGCGCCGAACGGCAGGTCGGCGGTCGCCCGCACCGCCTGATCGAGTCGCGTCGACGGCCCGATCGGCAGCGGCGTCAGCGCGGCCCCCTGGCTCCAGGCCCGGCCGGCCTCGGCGGTGAAGCCGAGCACCTGCCAGCGCTCCTCGGTCGCCGCGGTGACGAGCGCCATCGCGGCGGCGGCCTCCCGGGCCGTGAGCGTCGAGCCCGCGACCGTGCTGGCGCCCATCGAGCCCGAGACGTCCAGTGCCAGCACGAGGCGCTGGCCCGTGGGCTCGACCGCGCCGAACGCCGTGTAGAACGCGGCGTTCAGCGCCTCGACGATCGCCGCCACCGGCTCCCAGGTGAGCGTGCCCCGCTGACCGCGCCCGGAGGCGTAGGTCGCGAGGGCCAGCAGCAGCGCCATCGGGTGCAGGCGCGCCCGCAGGATCCGCTCCCGGTCCGACAGGACCGCCCGGACGTGCTCGGTGCCCTCGGAGAAGGGCGCGAGCACCCCCGCGGCCGTCAGGCGGCCGAGCTGGCGCACGAGGGCTCCGACCGGCATCCGCTCGATCAGGGCCTCGTTCACCGCGCGGCTGCCCATCAGCCCGGTCGGCAGCGCCTCCCAGGGCAGGCCG
Organism: Methylobacterium sp. 22177; assembly: GCF_052045615.1. Taxonomy (NCBI): domain Bacteria; kingdom Pseudomonadati; phylum Pseudomonadota; class Alphaproteobacteria; order Hyphomicrobiales; family Methylobacteriaceae; genus Methylobacterium; species Methylobacterium sp. 22177. Next base: position 167,265 of record NZ_JBQEPK010000002.1, read on the forward strand.
TGGGAGCGCACCAGGGCGGCGGCCACCGCCCCGTCGACGCCCGGTGCCTGCACCCGCGCGAAGGCGTGGATGATCCCGGGTGCGGCCTCGGTCACGGTGCCGCGGCAGATCCAGTCGAACAGCGCCTTCCGGGCGGGCTCCTCCGTCTCCGGGTGGGCCAGCCGCAGCAGGTCGCGGTGCGACCAGCCCTGGCGGGTCCGGTACTTCACCGCCTGGAAGGCCAGGGCCTCCACGGGCTTCGTGCAGTACCAGTCGCCGACCGCCCGGCGCAGGCCCCGGCCCCAGCCGCGCATCGCCTCGACCGAGGCGGCGAACCGGAACAGGTGCGTGCCGGTGCGGCAGACCCGCGGCAGGGCCGCGAGGGCCGCGCGCCGGGTCGCGAGGTCCGCCGACGCGGCGGCCAGCGCCAGGGCGAAGATCGCCGGATCCTGCTTCGGAGCCCGGCCGCCCTCGGAGCCGAGGACCAGGAAGCGGTCGAGCCGCGCCCAGTCGCCGACCGCGAAGGCGTGGCCTCCGGCGGCGTTCGGCACCGTGCCGGGGATCGGCTCCGTCTGCGGGGTGGCGCGGAGCCGGAACATCTGTGCGAGCTTCGTCATGGCGGGCTCCTCTCGGTCTCTCCTCTCTCCATCGCGGCCGATCGCCGGCCGGTGGCGCGTCCCGGCGCGCGCGGTCGGGCGGGGACGCGGCCGCGGCGCGTCGTCCACCGCCGCTCGCGCGCGGCCGGTATCTCGTGTGGTCGGGGGCGGGGTTCCGTCCGGCCTGGCGCGGGCGTGGCGGCGACGAAGGGCTTGTCCGATGCTCTGCTTGAGCGACGGGCCTGACGGCCCGGCGGGAGTCGCACCCGCACCCCTCGGATCCCGATAACCTTCGTCCTCCGGCCCGCGTCCGGGCGATGCGGGCGTGGGGTGGGGAACGGTGTCCGGGCGCTCTATCGGGGCTGAGCTACGGGCCTCGCGGCCCGGCGGGATTCGAACCCGCGACCTCCCTTCGGTGAAGATAACCGTTCCTCTCCAGCCCGCATCGTCGGCCGGGATCCGCGCACGGTCGGCGCCCCGGTCGTCTCGCGGGGTCCTGCGGTCGTGGTGTCGGGGACGGGCATGAGCTCCGGCGACCGCGCGGCCCCCGGCGGGGATCGAACCCGCAACCTCCGCGGGACAAGCCCGCGGCGCTCTACCGATGATAACCGTCCCCTGCCGGCCCGCAGGGTCCTCGAGACGCGCTCAGCCTCTCGGGCCGAGAGCCCCGCGATACGACCGTAACGGTCGCATCAGCCCGGGACGGGCGAACGCCGCGACGTCGATGCCGTCGTGCTGTTTCATGCCATGCTCCGTCCGAACGGGGCTTCGGGTGACGCGGGCGTGTCGATGAGGCTCGGGGGGATCCGTGACAGGGATAACCGAGCGTCTCCGGCCCGCGCCGGTGAACTGCGATTGGCTGCCGGTGGCGACCGACGCGAAGGGAACCGGACTCTTCCGCCGCGGCGCGCGGGCCGCGGATACAGGGAGGGTGCGGAAACTTCAGATCACCGGCCCGGCAGGCCGATGGCGCGGTGGATACGGTCGCGCTCGGCCTGCGTCAACCGGAAACTTGATAATTCTTTCAGTTCGGGCGATCCCGGATCCATGATCACTGCCGCCCAGATCCGCGCCGGCCGCGGACTTCTCAAGTGGACGCAGGGGGTTCTCGCGAGCCGCGCCGCGGTCTCCGTCGTCACCCTGAACATGATCGAGAGCGAGCAGGTCCAGCCCCGCACCCGGACCCTCGCGGCGATCCGCGCGGTCCTCGAGGGGGCCGGCATCCGCTTCGTCGGCGACCCGCAGGAGGGCTACGGCGCGATCCTGCGCCCCGCCCCCGAGGCCGGATCCGGGGACGCGCCGGCACAGAAAAGCCCGGCGCGGCGGACCGCACCGGGCTGAAGCCGAACCGGCCTGCGCGGACGCGCTACTTCTCGACGAAGGCCTTCTCGATGACGTAGTGGGCGGCCTCGCCGTGGTTGCCCTCCTCGTAGCCGCGGGAGGACAGGAGCTCGCGGGTGTCGCGGATCATGTCGGGGCTGCCGCAGAGCATGAAGCGGTCGTTCTCGATCGACATCGGCGGCAGGCCGATATCCTCGAACAGCTTGCCCGAGACCATCAGGTCGGTGATCCGGCCGCGGTTGCGGAACGGCTCGCGGGTGACGGTCGGGTAGTAGATCAGCTGGTTCGAAATCATCTCGCCCAGGAACTCGTGGCGCGGCAGCGTCTCGGTGATGGTCTCGCCGTAGGCCAGCTCCTGCACCTGCCGGCAGCCGTGGACAAGCACGACCTTCTCGAACCGGTCGTAGGCCTCGGGATCCTTGATGATCGACAGGAACGGTGCCAGCCCGGTGCCGGTGCCCAGCAGGTACAGGTTGCGGCCCGGCAGCAGGTTGTCGAGCACCAGCGTGCCGGTGGGCTTCTTGCCGACGATGATCGGGTCGCCGACCTTCAGGTGCTGCAGCTTCGAGGTCAGCGGGCCGTCCTGGACCTTGATCGAGAAGAACTCCAGCTCCTCCTCGTAGTTGGCCGAGACCACCGAGTAGGCGCGCAGCAGCGGCCGGCCCTCGACCTCCAGGCCGATCATGGTGAACTCGCCGTTGCGGAACCGGAACGCCGGATCCCGCGTCGTGCGGAACGAGAACAGGTTGTCGGTCCAGTGGTGGACCGACAGAACGCGCTCCTCGTAGAACTTGCTCATCGACGGATCAGTCCTCGAATCCTCTGACGCTCGGCTCACGGTCCCGACGATTCGGGTCCCGTGGTGCGGGGGATCCCCGCCGCCCCGCTCGGGCGGGGGTGGATCCTCGGCAGGGAACCCGCCCGGATCCGGATGCGAACACACGCGCGCTGCTTCTTTCGCAGTTGCAGCACGCCCGTCAAGGCGCGCCGGGATCACACACGCGAAAGAAGTGAACGGCCTGGAATCGTTCGAATATTTAGCGTCTTCGCGGACGCCCCGCAGCGTCGCCCGGGACATGGGAGGGTTGCCGCCGGGCGGGCCCCGCGCCGCGCCCTCAGGCGGGGGCGCCGGGCCGGAGCGGCGTCAGCCCGGCCTCGATCTCGGCCCGGCGCGGCTCCAGGAACGGCGGCAGGGCCAGGCGCTCGCCCAGGGTCTCCAGGGGCTCGTCCGCGGTGAAGCCCGGCCCGTCGGTGGCGATCTCGAACAGGATGCCGTTGGGCTCGCGGAAATAGAGGCTGCGGAAGTAGTAGCGGTCCACCGGCCCGCTGCTCGGCACCCGCGCCGCCCTGAGCCTGTCGGCCCAGGCCTCGTACGCCCCGTCCGGGATGCGGAAGGCGACGTGGTGGACCGCGCCCGCGCCCTGGCGGGCCGGCGCGGACCGGTCGGCCAGGAGCTGGAGCTCCGCGGCCGGGCCGCCGGGTCCCATCGCGTAGACCTCCACCGGGCCGTCCCCCGTCTCGAAGGTGCGGTCCCGGCGCATGCCGAGCACCTCGGTCAGCACGGCGGCGGTGCGGGCCGGGTCCGGAACCGACAGCCGGATCGGGCCGAGGCCGCGGATCTGGTAGGCGGCCGGCACCGGCGATCCGTCCCAGGGATGCTCCGGCCCGGTCCCGCCATCGTCCACCAGGGCGAGGCGCTGGCCCTCTGGATCCTCGAAGTCGAGGGTGAGGCGCCCGTCGCGCGCGACCGGCTCGGCCTCGACGAGGCCGGCCTCGCGCAGGCGCGCGTGCCACCACGCCACCGCGCCCTCGCCCGGGACGCGCAGATGCGTGCGGGTGATGCTGCTGGAGCCCCGCCGCTCCCGGGGCGCCGGCCAGTCGAAGAAGGTGATGTCGGTGCCGGGGCTCGCCAAGCCGTCGGCGTAGAACAGGTGGTAGGCCGAGACGTCGTCCTGGTTCACCGTCTTCTTCACGAGCCGCAGCCCGAGCGTGCCCGTGTAGAAGGCGACGTTCTCCGCCGCGCGCGCGGTCACCGCGGTGAGGTGGTGAATGCCGGTGAGCTGCATGTCGGTCCTGGGGTTCGCCGCGTCCGCCTCAGGTGGGAAGCGGCGGCGGCTTTGCGAGCGGCCCGCGGATCGGGAGGCCGGCACCCGTTCCTCCGGCGCAGCGCCGCGGTCGGCCTGCACCGGTCGCCGCCCGGGAGGCGCCACGCCGCTCCGGGCCGCGCCCCGGAAGGGCGAAGGGGTCGCGGCGCGCCGATCGTCCCCCGGACGCGGCGGATCTTGCGGAGCCGCGTTCCCGAGCCCTGGCCCTCAGAGCCCGACCGGCCGGCCGGCGGCGACCACCAGCATCTTGCCGTCCGCGAAGGTGCGGGCGGCGGCCCGGCGGATATCCGCCTGGGTCACGGCCGACACCATCGCGTTGCGGCGGGCGATGTAGTCCATGCCCAGCTCCTCGAAGGCGATCTGCACCAGCTGGTGGGCGATCTTGGTCGAGGTGTCGAAGCCGAGCGCGTAGGAGCCGGTCAGGTAATCCTTGGCCTTCTGCAGCTCGTCGTCGTCCGGCCCGTCGGCGATCAGCCGGCCGATCTCGTCGCCGATCACCGACAGGGCCTCGCCGACGCGCTCGTTCTTGGTGGCGGTGTAGCCCCAGGTCATCGCGGCCGACCGGTGGCTGACCAGCGAGGTCCCCACCGAGTAGGCCAGCCCGCGCTTCTCGCGCACCTCCTGGAACAGGCGGGACGTGAAGGCGCCGCCGCCGAGGATGTGGTTCAGCACGTAGGCCGGGATGAAGTCCGGGTCGCGCCACGGCACGCCGGCCATGCCGAACCGGATCACCGACTGGGGCACGTCGAGGTCGACGATGACGCGCTTGCCGAGATCGTGCACCTCGGTGCGCGGCACCGCCTTCAGTTCGCCGGCCTCCGGCAGGGCCCCAAAGGCGCGGTTCAGGCCCTCGGCGAGCTGCTCGGCGCCGATGGCGCCGACCGCCGCCACCTTCACCCGGCCCCGGCCGATGATGCGGGCATGCATCGCCAGCAGGTCGTCCCGGGTGATCGCCGTCACGCTCTCCACGGTGCCGGAGGACGGGCGGGCGTAGGGGTGGCCGGCGAAGGCCTCCTTGAAGAAGCGGCGGGAGGCGAGCACGCCCGGATCGTTCTGCTGGTAGCGCAGGCCGGCGATGATCTGGGCGCGGACGCGCTCGATCGCGTCGGGGTCGAGGCGCGGCTTGGCCAGCGCCAGGGCGAGGAGCGCGATGCCCTCGTCGGCGTGCTTCACCAGCATCTTCAGCGAGCCGCCGACCGCGTCGGCGCCCGCATGGAACGACAGCTCGATCGCCCGGGCGGCGAGCCGCTCCTGGAACAGGTCGGAGGTGAGGTCGCCGGCGCCCTCGTCGAGAAGCCGCGCCAGCATCTGCGCGCAGCCGGCCTTGCCGGCCGGGTCCTGGGCGGCGCCGCCCTCGAAGGTGAAGGCCAGGGCGATCATCGGCACCACCGGCGACTCGACGTGCCACGCCTCGATGCCGGGGGCGGTCGTCACCGGCAGCGCCGTGGTCGGCGAGCTGACGGTTTGGGCGGTGGTCTCGACCAGAGTCTCGGCCAAGCTCATGGGAACCTCGTGTCTCTTTCTCGGGCGACGGCGGAGCGGGCCAGGGCTCCCGTTCGGCACGCGCCCCGTCCGGCCCCGTCACGGGCCCGGCGGGACGCACCCGGGGTTACTCGGCGGCCATCGCGACCGGGGCGTCCGGATCCTGCGCCTTGGTCAGGTAGCCGGTGACCGAGCGGGCCGGCGTCAGCCAGCGCTCGGCGGCGCCCTTGAGGCGGTCCTGCGTCACCGCCTCGATGTCGGTCGGCCAGCGGCGGACCTCCTCGATGGTCTCGCCGATCGCCAGCGCCGAGCCGTAGATGCGGGCCAGCGACGACTGGCTGTCGGAGGAGTAGACGGTCTCGGCCACGAGGCGGGTCTTGGCGCGCTCGATCGCCTCGGCGTCGAGGGCCTCCGCGGGGGCGCGGCGCAGCACCCGGTCGACGGCCTCCTCCAGCTTCTCCAGCGGCACGCCCTCGGCGGGCACCGCGTAGACGGAGAAGCGGGTGTCGTCGATCGCCGAGCCCATGTACCAAGCGCCGGCATTGACCGCGAGGCCGCTCTCCATGACCAGCTTGCGGTAGAGGTACGAGGTCGAGCCGCCGCCCAGCACCTCGGCCAGCAGCTCGAGGTCGTGGCAGCCGCCGTCGCGGGCGGTGATGCAGGAGGGGGTCAGGTAGAGCCGCTGCAGGGTCGGCTGCTCGACCTTCGGGTCGGCGACGGCGACGCGGCGCAGGGCCTTCGGCTCCGGCTCCCGCGCCCGCAGGCGCTCGGGCCGGGCGCCCTGGGGCGCGACGCGGCCGTAGGTGGTCTCGGCCAAGCGCCGGACCTCGTCGGGGGTCACGTCGCCGGCCACCACCAGGATGGCGTTCTCGGGGGTGTAGAAGCGCTTGTAGTAGGCCAGCGCGTGCTCGCGGTTCAGGCCCTCGATCTCGTGCATCCAGCCGATGATCGGGATGCCGTAGGGATGGTGCACGAACAGGCCGGCGGCCATCGCCTCGGAGAGCTGGGCGGAGGGGTCGGTCTCGACCCGCATGCGCCGCTCCTCCAGCACCACGTCGCGCTCGGGGGCGACCACGGCGTCGTCGAGGACGAGGCCGCTCATGCGGTCCGCCTCGAACGCCATCATGGTGCCGAGGTGGTCGCGGGCGACCCGCTGGAAATAGGCGGTGTAGTCGTAGCTGGTGAAGGCGTTCTCCTGGCCGCCCAGGCCCGACACCGCCTTCGAGAAGGCCCCGACCGGGTGCTTCTCGGTGCCCTTGAACATCAGGTGCTCGAGGAAGTGGGCGATGCCCGACTGGCCGAGCGGATCATCGGCCGAACCGTTGCGGTACCAGATCATGTGGGTGGCGACGGGGGCCCGGTGATCGGGGACGACCACCACGTCGAGGCCGTTGTCGAGGGTGAAGGCCGTCACTTCCGGTCCGCCCGCCTCGGAACGCCCGAACGGCGCGGCCTCGCCCCGGCCGGCGCTGCCGCCGTAGGGCGAGCCCGGACGCAGCGGGAAGAGGGTGGGCGTCGCCTTCCTGAACAGGTGCATTCCGCTTTCCTTCTGCCGGCCCCGGATCGAAGCGTCCCGCGTCGGGATGCGCGCGCGGATCGGGGCCGTCCTGGTCACCGGGGCGCAAGAACCGCACCGGGACGATCGTCTCATGTTGCCACGCCGCCGCGCCGTTGCAACGGCGACACGGCGCCCCCGTCACTGCTGCGCGCGCTGACGGAGATACGCGCGGGGATCCGCCTCCTCGCGCTCGCGGCTGGCGTTGTTGATCGGGTCGCTCGACGGCGGCCGGGCCAGCTGCTTGGGCGACTGCCGGTATCCGGTCGGCGGATCCGTCAGCGTGTCGCGGCTCGGCTCGATGTCGGAGGGCTCGGCGTTGGCGCTCTTGCCCTTGAGCAGCTCGAAGGGGCTGAGCAGGCTGTCGTCGCGGTTGTTGTCGCCGGGCTTGCGCTCGGCGGTGGTCGTCAGGCCCGCCCCGGCGCGGCGGCCCCCGCGCATCTCCTCCACGGAGAGCGTCGCGTTGTTGTCGTCGTAGCGGCCCTGGGCCTGGGAGCCCTTGGGGTTGCGCCGCTCCACGGCGGCGCGCTCGCGCTCGACGATCTCGGGATCCTTCGGCCAGGCGGTGCTGGTGGAGCGCGCCCGCGGCTGGGGCAGGGCCTTGCCGTCGATCTTGGGCGGCATCACCAGCGGGGGCCGCTCGTGATAGTCGATCGGATCCTGGCGCTTCTCCAGGAGGCCGATGCCCGACAGGGCGTCGCGCATGAACTCGCCGCGCTCCTGCGCGTGCGCGGGGCCGACGCAGAGCGGAGCCAGGGCCACCGCGGCGGAGAGGAGGGGACGAAGCCTGCGATGCCCGGTCATGCTGCCTCACGGGTTCCGGACGGGGGGTCCGGCTCTGGGACGACCGCGGCGCGGCCTGATCCGACGGGTCCCGGCCTGAGGCCGGTTTCCGGCGATCGTATGGCGCCTTGACCGCGTCGCGCCAGGAGGGCGGTGCAGCCGTACCTGTGTGTTGCAGGGATCACAGGCGCGGCGCCGGGTCGCCCCGCGCCGGCGACGCCCGGTCCTTGCGGCCGTCCGGGGACAGGCTGTCGAGGATCAGGCCGATCACGCCCGCCACGATCGCCGCGTCGGCGACGTTGAACACGTACCAGGACCAGCCGCCGGCATGCAGGTGGACGAAGTCGAAGACGGCGCCGTAGGCGGCCCGGTCGATGGCGTTGCCGAGCGCGCCGCCGACGATCAGCCCGAGGGCGATGCCGAGGAGCCGCGACGTGGCCCGGCGCATCCAGAGCCCGAGGCCGATCGCGGCGGCGAGCGACAGGGCCACGAGGAGCCAGCGGCCGATACCGCCCTCCTGCTGGAACAGCCCGTAGGAGACGCCCCGGTTCCAGACCACGACGAAGTCGGCGAAGGGCGCCAGCCGCCAGGGCTGCGTCAGCACGAGGTCGGTGCCGAAATAGAGCCCGAGCTTGGTGGCCTGGTCGAGGATCAGGGTGAGGACGAGGGCCAGGAGGCCGGCGCGGAAGGGCGTCACGGGCGGCGCGCCCGGCCCGGGGTGGTGCCCCCCTCTCCCCGCGGGCGGGGAGCGGGGGCGGCGCCGCCGACGACGTGGGAGGCCCTCACGCCGCGCTCGCCTCCGGATGCGCCGCGTCCCACTCGCGCAGGGCCTGGGCGTCGCGGGGCGTCACCTCCGGGTAGTCCGGATCGCTGCCCACGCTCGGGCTGACCCGCCAGGACCGGGCGCATTTGCGCCCCTCGGCCGGGCTCGGCACCACCGCCACGCCGCGCACCTCGTCGAGCCGGAAGGCCTCGGCCGGGCCCTCGCCCGCGACCACGGTGATGGCGGAGGTGATGCAGGTATCGGCGAAGTCGCAGCCCTCGAGCGCCGCGAGCAGCTCCGGGTCCGCCACGTAGACCGTCGGCGCCGCCTCCAGGCTCGCGCCGATGCGCTTGGCCGCGCGCTCGATCTCCAGGGCGCCGGTGACGACCCGCCGGACCCGCCGGATCCTGTGCCAGCGCTCCGCGAGGGCGGGGTCGAGCCAGTCCGTCGGGGTCTCCGGCAGGGTCTGGAGATGCACCGAGCCGTCCTCGGACGGGTAGCGGTCGAGCCACGCCTCCTCGGCCGTGAAGGCCAGCACCGGGGCGAGCCAGATCGCCACCCGCCGGAAGGCCTCGTCGATCACCTGCAGCGACGCCCGGCGGCGGACCGAGGACACCGGATCGCAGTACAGGGCGTCCTTGCGCACGTCGAAGTAGAAGGACGACAGGTCGCCGGTCATGAAGCCGTTGAGCAGCGCCACCACCCGCTTGGTGTCGAAGGCCGCGTAGGCCTCGCGGATCTCGCCGTCGAGCTCGGCGAGCCGGTGCAGGATCAGCCGCTCCAGCTCGGGCATGTCGCCGTAGGCCACGTCGTCGCCCGGGACCCGGTGGGCCAGCGAGCCCAGCATCCAGCGCAGGGAGTTGCGCAGCTTCCGGTAGGTCTCCGCGAAGGTCTTGATGATCTCCGGTCCGATGCGCAGGTCGTCGGTGTAGTCGGAGGCCGCGACCCAGAGGCGCAGGATGTCGGCGCCGGAATCCTTGATGACGCTCTGCGGCGCGACGACGTTGCCCTTCGACTTCGACATCTTCAGGCCCTTGCCGTCGAGCACGAAGCCGTGGGTCAGGACGATGTCGTAGGGCGCCCGGCCGCGGGTGCCGGCGGATTCGAGCAGCGAGGACTGGAACCAGCCGCGGTGCTGGTCGGAGCCCTCCAGGTACATGACCCGATCCCGGCCGCCGTCGCGGACGCGCTTCACCCCAGAGAGACCCGGGAAGGCCTCCGGATCGTCGAGCACGAAGGCGTGGGTCGAGCCGGAATCGAACCAGACGTCGAGGACGTCGGTGACCTTCTCGTAGGCGGCCGGGTCGTGGTCGGGCGCCAGGAAGCGCTGCGCGGCGTCGTCGCGGAACCACGCGTCGGCGCCCTCAGCCGCGAAGGCGTCGCGGATGCGGGCGTTGACCCGCGCGTCCCTCAGGATCTCGGCGGTCTCGCGGTGGACGAAGACGGTGATCGGCACGCCCCAGGCGCGCTGGCGCGAGACCACCCAGTCCGGCCGGTTGGCGACCATGCCGGTGATGCGGTTCTTGCCCTGGGTCGGCACCCACTGGGTGTCGTCGATGCCCTGGAGCGCGACCTCGCGGAGCGTCCGGTTGCCGAGCGAATCCACCGGCCGGTCCATGGCGATGAACCATTGCGGCGTGTTGCGGAAGATCACCGGCTTCTTGGACCGCCAGGAATGCGGGTACTGGTGGCGCAGCACCCCGCGGGCGATCAGCGCCCCGGCCTCGGTCAGCGCGGCGATGACCGCCTTGTTGGCGTCGCCCTTCTCGCCCTTGGCGGTGAGCACGCGTGTGCCGGTGAAGCCCGGGGCGGCCTCGGTGAGGACGCTGTCGGCGTCGACCGTGTACGGAATGGTCGCGTCGATGCCGCGCTCGCGCAGCAGCCGGCCGCTGGCCATCCAGAGCTCGAAATCCTCGCGGCCGTGGCTCGGCGCCGTGTGGACGAAGCCCGTGCCGGACTCGTCGGTGACGTGGTCGCCGTCGAGCATCGGCACGGCGAAACCGTAGCCGAGCTTCGCCAGCGGGTGGTCCAGGGTCAGGCCCGCGAGCGTCGACGGGCTCACGTCGGCCACGCGCGCGAACGCCTCGACCCGGGCGGCCTTGAACACGGTCGCGGCCAAGCTGTCGGCGAGCACGTAGGTCTGGCCGGGGGTCGCCCAGTTGTCGGCCGGCGCCTCCGTGACCCGGTACAGGCCGTAGGCGATTTTTTTGGAGTAGGCGACCGCGCGGTTGCCGGGGATCGTCCAGGGCGTGGTCGTCCAGATCACCACCCGGGCCGCCGCGAGGTCGCCCTCGGCGCCGGACCGGATCGGGAAGGCCACGAACACCGTGTCGCTGACGTGCTCCTCGTACTCGACCTCCGCCTCGGCGAGCGCGGTCTTCTCGACCACCGACCACATCACGGGCTTGGAGCCGCGGTAGAGCTGGCCGCTCATCGAGAACTTCATCAGCTCGTCGGCGATCACGGCCTCGGCGGGGAACGCCATGGTGGCGTAGGGATGGTCCCAGTCGCCGGTGACGCCGAGGCGCTTGAACTCCTCGCGCTGCACGTCGAGCCACTGGGCCGCGAAGGTCCGGCATTCCTGCCGGAACTCGATCACCGGCACGTCGTCCTTGTTGCGGCCCTTGGCGCGGTACTGCTCCTCGATCTTCCACTCGATCGGCAGGCCGTGGCAGTCCCAGCCGGGGACGTAGTTGGCGTCGAAGCCGAGGGCGGTCTGCGAGCGGACCACCACGTCCTTGAGGATCTTGTTGAGCGCCGTGCCGATGTGGATGTTGCCGTTGGCGTAGGGCGGGCCGTCGTGGAGCACGAATTTCGGCCGGTCGCGGCCGGCGGCGCGCAGCTTCCCGTACAGGTCCATCCGCTTCCAGCGCTCGATGAAGAGCGGCTCGCGCACCGGCAGGCCGGCGCGCATCGGGAACTCGGTCTGCGGCAGGAACAGGGTCTTGGAATAGTCGCGGGCGGGCGCGGTCTCGGGGGCGGTCATCGGATCTCGCATCGGCGGTCGGGCCGGCAGCGTCGGGCCGGCGGAATCGGGTCGGGCGGCAGGAGGATCCCGGACCTCCGCGCGGCCACGCTGGAGCGGGCCCTCAGGCGGAGGCCGGGCCGGTAATTCGGATCGGGCGGCCGGGGCCGCGCAGGGCGCGCGAAGCGTGCATGGGGCGTTCTCTACCAGCCGCCCCGGCCCGAGGCCAGCGGCAGCGCGGATCACGCGCCCGTGACCGCGGATGGGACCAATCGGCGTCTGAACCGTTGACCGACACACCCTCCGCCCGCCGCGGCGGCGCGGAGCCGACCCAGACCGATATCCGGGAGTAGCCCCATGAAGAAGCTTCTGATCGCGACCCTCGCCCTGGCGCCGCTGGCCTACGCGGGCGCCGCGGAGGCCCAGGGCACGGCGCGCGGCGCCCAGCGCGGCGTCGAGGACGGCACGGCCGCGGCCGGTCCGGTGGGCGGCGTCGTCGGCGGCGCGGTCGGCGCGGCGACCGGCACCGTCGGCGGCGTGCTCGGCACCGATCCCGACCCGGCCCGCCGGGCGCGCGAGAACCGCCGCGAGGAGCGGATGGAGCGCCAGGAGCGCCTCGGCCGCTGACGTTCTGGTGCCAGGTTCCGGCCGGTCGCCTCAGGCGGCCGGCCGCGCCTCCCGGCGAATCGTCTCCTGCGCCAGGAGGTACAGGCCCGATCCGACGACGATCATGGCGCCCGCCACGGTCCAGCGGCTCGGGACGTCGCCGAACAGCAGGAAGCCCAGCGTCACCGACCACAGCAGCTGCGTGTAGATGAACGGCGCCAGCACGTTGGCCGGGGCCCGGGCATGGGCCATCACCAGCAGCCAGTGGCCCAGCGTCCCGAACAGCGCCACCCCGAACAGCAGCGCCCAGTGGGTCAGGCTCGCCGGGCTCGTCCAGATCCAGGGCAGGAGCGGGGCCATCAGCGCGAGCCCCGCGAGCCCCGTGTAGAACATGGTCGTGGCGGTCGAGTCGTAGGCCGCGAGCTTGCGCGTGATGATCGCGTAGAAGGCGTAGACCACGACGTTGGCGACGCAGAGCAGCGCGGCCGGATGCATCCCGCCGACGCCCGGCCGCACGATCACCAGCACGCCCAGGAAGCCGACGCCGATCGCCGTGAGCCGCGCCCGCGACGACCACTCGCCGAGCAGCGGCCCGGCGAGCAGCGCCACGGTGAGCGGCGCGGCGAACTGGATCGAGATCGTCTCGGCGAGCTGCAGGTAGCGCAGGGCCAGGAAGTTGAGGGCCGTGGAGGCGAAGAGCAGCAGGGAGCGCGCGATCTGCAGCGGCAGGCGCCGGCTCTTGACCACGCCCGGCGTGCGCACCGGGTTGATGAACAGCGAGATCATGGCGACGCTGGCCGCGTAGCGCATGAAGGTGGTGACCAGGGGGTCGACGCCGGCCCGCGCCAGGGTCTTGCCGCAGGCGTCGAGGCTCGCGAAGAAGGCGACGGCCCCGCACATCAGGGCGATGCCGACGATCCGCCGGCGGCCGGCGAGCTCGGCCTCCGGATCGGCGCGCGTCGCGGCGCTGTCGTCGGGGACGGAGGTCGCGACCTGCGTGCTCATGCCTGACCAATCTCGGTAGAGGCCGAAATCCCTGCCACGCCCGGCGCCGCGCCGGTATCCGTCGGCGCGCAGGGGAACCATGCAGCCGGCACGGTCGCCCGCGCCGGCGGGGGCTCAGCGCTTCGCCGCGACCTTCTCGGCGACGGGCGCCCTCTCGGCGGAGGCCGTCTTGGTCGCGGCCTTGGCGAGCTTCGGCTTGGGCGGCGTCGCGCCGGCGATCAGGGCGGCGAGGTGCGACTGGTCGAGCCCCGCGGCGGCGCGCGCGGGCGCAGCGGGAACCGGCGCCGCCGCGGCGACCGGCGCGGGCGCCAGCGCGGCGGCCCGCTCGACCCGGCGCGGCTCGATGGAGCCGGTCGCGGTGGGCTCGGCGAGGCTCGCCGTCGCGACCGCGGGGGCGGCGGACTCGCGCTGCACCCGCAGGGTCCAGTGCGCGGCGGTGGAGAGCGCGGCGATGCCGAGGATCGCCTTGATGCCGCTGGTGAGCAGGGCTCGCATGGTCGTCAGGCCCGAGAGAACGCGGTTACGCGGAACCGGATCCCCGGCCCGGACGCATCATCGCGCGGGAGCGTGAACGAAGCCGCAACGGCCCCGGCCGCCCCTGTCCCGGAACGGGGCAGGGCCCCGCGCCCGCGACAGGTCCGGCGGGCGGGATCGGCCGGGAAATCATGTGGGCCATGCGCCGGACCCGCGGTTCCTGTTCCCCGCGCTCCCGACACTCCTGCAGCGACTCGGCCCACTGAGCCTCACAGGAACGGTCCAGAGAACTGGTCCGGACCGCCCCGTCACTGCCGACCCCGCCGCCATGCAGGCCCGAGCGGGCTCGCGAAACCTTCAGGCGCATCGGCCGCTGGGGACAGCCCGTGTAGAGGGTGACAGCCGAGCCGGCAACAGAGGCGGGGCCGTTTCGGCGGCCCCGCGGCGATCAGCGCTCCGCCGCGGCCGCGGCGAAGCGCATCAGCGCGGCGATCTCGGCCGCGCCGTCCTCCGCGGCGAGGCGGCGGTAGAGCGCGGCGTAGCCGGCGAAGACCTGCCGCCCGACCGCGTCGGGACCGAGGAACCCGGCGATCTCCTCCATCTCGGGCGCCCAGCGGTGGGCCTTCGGCGCCATGTCGGGCAGGCCCCTGGCGAACCGGGCCAGCAGCGCCGGCTCGTTCTCGGCGAGTTCGGCCAGCAGCGCCTCGCCGGCGCCGGCGCGACCGGCGGCGCCGATCACGAGCGCGGCGAGCGCCGTCAGGCCCTTGTTGAGGCCGGCATAGCTCATCTTGAGGCCGGAGGCGGCGCCGACCGCGCCGGGGCAGACGCGCAGGTCGAGGCCGAGGTCGCGCAGGACCAGCGCGGGAGCCGTATCCGCGCCCGAGACGTAGACGCGCGGCCCCCGGCTGCCGGGCTGCGGCGGCAGGCCCAGGATCGCCCCGTCGAGGAACGGCGTGCCGGTGGCCGCGACGATCCCGGCGATGCGCCCGACCGTCTCCGGGCTGACGGCGTTGGCGTCGATGTAGACCGGCTTGCGCGGGGCCGCCGCCAGGGCGGGCGCGAGCCGGCGGGCGAGCGCCTCCGCGTCGGCGGGCGGCACGATCGCGAGCAGGAGGTCGGCGGCGGCGAGCTCGCCGTCCCCGGCATGCGCCATGCCGGCGGCCGCGGCCCGGGCGCGGCTCGCCGCCCCGCGCCCGTCCAGGGAGGTCAGCACGCGGGCGCCGTGCCCGGCGAGCCGGGCCCCGACGGCGCTGCCCATGGCGCCCGGGGCGATCACCGCGACGGTGGGCACGGGACGCCTCCGGGGACTCGGGGCGCTACCGCAGCGAGCCGCAGAAGCGCTGGATGCGCCGGCAGGCCTCCTCCAGCACCGCGTTCGACGTCGCGTAGGAGATGCGCAGGTTCGGGCCGAGCCCGAAGGCCGAGCCGTGGACCGCGGCCACGCCCTCGGCCTGGAGCAGCTCCATGACGAAGTCCTCGTCGGTCTCGATGGTCTTGCCGGCCTCGGTCTTCTTGCCGATCAGCGCCGCGCAGGACGGGTAGACGTAGAACGCGCCCTCCGGCGTCGGGCAGGTCAGCCCGTTGGTCTGGTTGAGCATCGACACGACGAGGTCGCGCCGGCCCTGGAAGGCGGCCCGGAACGTGGCGAGGTGATCCTGCGGCCCGTCGAGGGCGGCGACCGCGGCCCATTGCGCGATCGTGCTGGCGCCGGAGGTCTGCTGGCCCTGCACGAAGTCCATCGCCTTGATGAGCTTCTCCGGGCCGGCCGCGTAGCCGATGCGCCAGCCGGTCATGGCGTAGCCCTTCGAGACGCCGTTCATGGTCAGCGTCCGCTCGAGCAGCTGCGGCTCGACCTGGACCGGCGTGACGAACTCGAAGTCGCCGTAGGTGAGGTGCTCGTAGATGTCGTCGGTGAGGATGTGCACGTCCGGGTAGCGGAGCAGCACGTCGGTGAGCGCCTTCATCTCGGCGCGGGAATAGGCGGCGCCCGACGGGTTCGACGGCGAGTTGAGGACGATCCACTTGGTCTTCGGCGTCAGCACCCGGTCGAGCTCCTCGGCCTGGAGCTTGAAGCCGTGCGCCATGTCGGTGTCGGCGAAGACCGGGGTGCCGCCGCACAGGCCGACCATCTCCGGATAGGACACCCAGTAGGGGCGGGGGATCACCACCTCGTCGCCGGGGTTCAGCGTGGCGAGGAAGGCGTTGTACAGCACCTGCTTGCCGCCGGTGCCCACGATGGTCTGCGAGACCTTGTAGTCGAGCCCGTTCTCGCGCTTGAACTTGCGCACGATCGCCTCGCGCAGGGGCACGATGCCGGAGACCGGCGGGTAGCGGGTCTCGTTGCGGTGGATCGCGTCGATCGCCGCCTGCTTGATGTGCTCGGGCGTGTCGAAATCCGGCTCGCCGACCGACAGGCTGATGACGTCGACGCCGGACGCCTTCAGGTCCCGGGCCTTCTGGGTCATCACGATGGTCGCGGACGGCTTCACCCGCGAGAGGACGTCGGCGAGGAGAGCCATGGCGTGCGGTGCTCCGGATTGTCGTGGGCGAGGGATGCCCGGGCGCCGCCCATATTGCGGCGCGGCGGACCCTAGGCCGGGGACGCTGAGCCGGCAAGGCGGTGCGCAGCACGCAGCCGACGCTCGCGCCCGGCGCGCGGCGCAGGGCTCTCCTGCGCGGCCGCCCTCGCTTTGCCGGATCATCGTTACCAGATCCTGCCCATGACCCCGCTCTCCGTCCTCGACCTCTCCTTCGTCAGCGCCGAGTCCACCCCGGCGCGGGCCCTGCACGACACCCTGGCGCTCGCCCGCCACGTCGACGGCCTCGGCTACCGGCGCTACTGGCTCGCCGAGCACCACGCGCTGCCCAACGTGGCGAGCCCGGCCCCCGAGATCATGATCGGCCAGATCGCCGCCGCGACCCGCAACCTCCGGGTCGGCTCGGGTGGGATCATGCTGCCGAACCACGCGCCGCTGATGGTGGCCGAGCGCTTCCGGGTGCTGGAGGCCCTGTTCCCGGGCCGGATCGATCTCGGCCTCGGCCGGGCGCCGGGCACGGACGGCCTCACCGCGCGGGCGCTGCGCCGCCGCGAGGCCCCGGGGGAGGGCGGCGGGGACGACTTCCTCGACCGCCTGCAGGAATTGCTGTTCTGGGACGGCGGCTTCCCGGAAGGTCACCCGTTCGCGCGGATCGAGGCGAGCCCCGCGGGCGTGCCGCTGCCGCCGATCTTCCTGCTCGGCTCCTCCGATTACAGCGCCCGCCTCGCCGGCGAGATCGGCTGCGGCTTCGGCTTCGCGCAGCACTTCTCCGGGATGCCCGCGGAGCCGCCGATGCTGGACTACCGGAACCGGTTCCGGCCGACGCGGCTCGGCGCGAAGCCCCACGCGATCCTGGCGGTGGCGGCGATCTGCGCCCCCACGGACGCGGAGGCCGAGCGGCTGGCGGCCAGCGCGCGGCTGGCGACGCTGCGGCGGGAGCGGGGCGAGTACCGGCCGCTGCCGAGCCTCGCCGAGGCGCTGGCCTACCCGTATTCCGACGGCGAGCGGATGCAGATCGAGCGCGGCCGCGACCGCCTGCACGTGGGCGGCCCCGAGACCCTGCGGGCCCGGCTCGCCGACATGGTCGCGCGCACGCAGGCCGACGAGCTGATGATCGTCACGGCGATCCCCGATCAGGCCGCGCGGCACCAGTCCTACGCGCTGCTGGCGCGGGCCTGGGGGCTCGGCGCCGACTCACAGGCGGCCTGAGCCGTCACCCGGACCCCGCCGCGGGTCCTGGCGGCGCCGCCGCCGGCCGTGCAGGCTCCGCCCGGTTCACGCCCGCGACCAGACGGGCCGACCGGAGGAGAGGCAGCATGGGCAACCGACGCGAATTCCTGACCGCCACGGCCGCCGGCCTGGCCGCCGCCGCGGCGCCGGCCCGCGCCGCCGAGGAGCAGACGGCGGCGCCGAGATCCACGCCGGCGGGGGCACCCCCCTTCGGCATGCCCCGCGACATGGTCCTCCTCAACATGCGCCGCGGCGACGGCTACGCCCTGGGCGTGAAGACGAAGGACGGCGTCCTCGACGTCGCCGCCGCCGGCCGGGCGCTCGGGATGCCGGTCCCCGCCGACATGGACGACCTCCTCCAGAACGGGCGCGGCCCGGCGCTGCGGGCGCTGATCGACGCGGTCGAGGCCGCCCCCGACGGGCGCTTCGTGCTGGCGGAATCCGGCATCGCCTACGCGCCGGTGGTCACGCGGCCCGAGAAGATCATCATGATGGGCTTCAACTACCGCCACCACGCGGAGGAGACCGGCACGCCGATCCCCAAGGACCCGCCGCTGTTCAACAAGTACAACAACGCCCTGAACCACCACGGGGGCACGATCGCGCTGCCGACCCAGGCGGCGCGGGAATTCGACTACGAGACCGAGCTGGTGATGGTGTTCGGCCGGGAATGCCGGAACGTGTCCGAGGCGGACGCCCTCGATTATCTCGCCGGCTACTGCACGGGCAACGATTTCAGCGCCCGGGACCTCCAGACGCTGACCTCGCAGTTCATGATCGGCAAGACCTCGGACGGGTTCGCCCCGCTCGGCCCCTACCTGGTGACCGCCGACCGGGTGAAGGACCCGAACGATCTCAAGCTGAAGACGCTGGTCAACGGCCAGGTGCGCCAGGACTGGAGCACCAACGACATGATCTTCAACTGCCGCCAGCTCATCAGCTTCGCGTCGAAGGTGATGACGATCCGGCCGGGCGACATCTTCTACACGGGCACGCCGCAGGGCGTGATCTTCGGCGAGAAGATCCCGCGCAAGGACCGGGCCTGGTTGAAGCCCGGCGACGAGGTGGTCTCGGAGCTGGAAGGGCTCGGCGCGCTGCGCTTCAGGCTGGTCTGATCCGTCGTCCGAGCGGTGCGACCCGCACCGTATCACCGACGCGAAGCGCGGCCGGCCCCCTCTCCTGTGCGGGAGACGGGGGCCCGCGCGCGAGCCGCGTCGCGCGCCCGGCCTCAGCGCCCGAACAGGCGACCGAGACGGGCGAGGATCCCGGCCCCTTCCGCGGGCTTCGCACCGGTCGCCGCACCGGTCGCCGCACCGGTCGCCGCACCGGGCGTCGCCGCCTGCGCGGCCTCCGCCTTCGGCGCCAGGACCAGCCCGAGGGCCGCCGTGTCGGTGGTCTCGCGGTCGATCAGGATCAGGCTGCCGGTCTCGCGGTTCTCCGCGTAGGCGTCCACCGCCACCGGCCGGTCGAGGCGCAGGGCCACGTCGGCGATGTCGTTGGCCGACAGGCGCTCGGCCGGGCCGGGCTTGCCGGTCTCGGGGTCGATGCGCGAGACGATCCGCTCCACGGTCGCGGTGACCGTGGCGGTGCCGATCTTGGCGAACAGGCTGGCGCCCGGCGCCAGATCGGTCTCGGCCGCCCAGAACAGGCGCGCGTCGAGGGTCTCGGTGACCCGCATCGGCGCGCCCGTCGCCACGATCACCTGCCCGCGCGAGGCGTCGATCTGATCGGCGAGCACCAGGGTCACCGACTCGTCCTCGCCGGCCTCGGGCAGGTCGCCGTCGGCGGTGTAGATCCGCGCCACCGTGGAGGTCCGGCCGGAGGGCTGCACCGTCACACTATCGCCCGGGCGCACCCGGCCGCTGGCGATCCGGCCGCTGTAGCCGCGGAACTCGGAATTGGGCCGGTTGACCCACTGCACCGCCATCCGGAACGGCGCGTTGAGCGCCTCCGCGTGGACCGGCACGGTCTCGAGGTAGTGGAGCAGGGTGCCGCCCGTGTACCAGGGCGCCGCGACGCCCGCGTCCACGACGTTGTCGCCGTTTTTGGCCGAGAGCGGGATCGCCTTGACCTCGGCGAAGTTCAGCCCGCGGGCGAAGTCCGAGAACCCCGACACGATGCCGTCGAAGGTGCCCTGCGCCCAGCCGGCGAGGTCCATCTTGTTCACCGCCAGCACGACCCGGCGGATCCCGAGATTGGAGACCAGCAGCGCGTGGCGCCGCGTCTGGCGGGTCAGGCCCTGGCGGGCGTCCACCAGGATCACCGCCACGTCGGCCGTCGAGGCGCCGGTGGCCATGTTGCGGGTGTACTGCTCGTGGCCGGGCGTGTCGGCCACGATGAAGGAGCGCCTGTCGGTGGAGAAGAACCGGTAGGCGACGTCGATGGTGATGCCCTGCTCGCGCTCGGCCTGGAGGCCGTCCACCAGCAGCGCGAGGTCCACCTCCGCGCCCTGCGTCCCGTGCTTGCGGGAATCCCGCTGGAGCGCCGAGATCTGGTCGTCGAAGATCTGCTTGGTGTCGTGCAGGAGCCGCCCGATCAGGGTCGACTTGCCGTCATCCACCGAGCCGCAGGCGATGAAGCGCAGCACCGCCTTGTTGCGGTGGGCGGTGAGGAAGGCCGCGTAGCCGGCGGCGCGGTCGGCGAAGGCCGTGGGAGCCTGGTGCACCGTCATCAGAAGTACCCCTCCTGCTTCTTGCGCTCCATGGCGCCGGCCCCGTCCTTGTCGATCACCCGGCCCTGGCGCTCCGAGGTCCGGGCGGCGAGCGTCTCGCCGATGATCTCGGGGAGGGTCGCGGCGTCGCTCTCCACCGCGCCGGTGAGCGGGTAGCAGCCGAGCGTGCGGAAGCGGACGAGGCGCTGCTGCGGGGTCTCGCCGGGCTCGAGCGGCAGCCGCTCGTCGTCGACCATGATCAGCTGGCCCTCGCGCTCCACCACCGGCCGCTCCTGGGCGAAGTAGAGCGGCACGATCGGAATGTTTTCCTGCTCGATGTAGAGCCAGATGTCGAGCTCGGTCCAGTTCGACAGCGGGAAGACCCGCAGGGACTCGCCGCGCTTCTTCTTGAGATTGTAGAGGTGCCAGGGCTCGGCGCGCTGGCGCTTCGGGTCCCAGCGGTGCTGCGCGGTGCGCAAGGAGATGATCCGCTCCTTGGCGCGGCTCGCCTCCTCGTCGCGGCGGGCGCCGCCGAAGGCGGCGTCGAACTTGTGCTTGTCGAGCGCCTGCCGCAGGGCCTGCGTCTTCATCACGTCGGTGTGGACCTCGGAGCCGTGGCTCACCGGGCCGACGCCGCGGGCGAGCCCGTCGGGGTTGGTGTGGACGAGAAGGTCGAGGCCGAGCTCCTTCGCCCGGGCGTCGCGGAAGGCGATCATCTCGCGGAACTTCCACGTGGTGTCGACGTGGAGCAGCGGGAACGGCAGCCGCCCGGGCGCGAAGGCCTTGAGGGCGAGGTGCAGCAGGACCGAGGAATCCTTGCCGATCGAGTAGAGCATCACCGGGTTCTCGGTCTCGGCGACCGTCTCCCGGAAGATGTGGATGGCCTCGGCCTCCAGCCGCTTGAGGTGGCTGAGGCGGTCGGCGGTCTGTGCGGACGCGGGGGCGCTCGGCTGCACGGCGGCGGCGAGGGCGGCGCTCATCGGGCGAACTCCGGCTGGCGGGGTGTCTGATTCGGGGTGGTCTCGAAGGCGGCGGGCTCGAGGATTGCGGGCTCCTGGCCCGGCTGCACCGACGCGCCGGGGCGTCCGACGTGCAGGCCGCACTCCTTCTTGTCTTCCTGCTCCCACCACCAGCGGCCGGCCCGCTCCGGCTCGCCGAGCCTCACGGCCCGGGTGCAGGGGGCGCAGCCGATCGACGGGAATCCGCGATCGTGCAGGACGTTGTAGGGCACGAAATTGTCGCGCACGAAGCGGTCGACCTGCTCCCGCGACCAGTCGGCGAGCGGGTTCAGCTTGATCAGGCCGCGCTCCGCGTCGAGCGCGGCGAGCGGCGTCGCGGCGCGGTTGGCCGACTGGCCGGCCCGCAGCCCGGTGAGCCAGCCGCTCGCGCCGGCGAGCGCGCGGCCGAGCGGCTCGACCTTGCGGAAGCCGCAGCAGGCCTGCCGGGCGGCGACCGAGCGCCGGAAGCCGTTGATGCCCTCGGCCCGCACGAATTCCTCCGCGGCCGCGCGCTCGGGCGCGTAGGCGGTGATCCGGATGCCGTAGGCCGATTCGGTCTCGGTCCAGGTGTCGTAGGTCTCGGCGAAGAGGCGGCCGGTATCGAGGGTGACGATCTCGACGCGCCCCTTCGCGAGGCCCGCCATGGCCAGGGCGTGGGTGAGTGCCTGATCCTCGACCCCGAGGCTCGTCGTGAAGACGAGGCGGCCGGGGATCTCCGCGGCGATCAGGTGGAGGCGGCCTGGAAGGTCGAGCCCGGACAGCCGCTCCGCGAGGGAGTCGGCCGCCTGTCGGTCCGGACGGGTCATCGCGCCATGTCCCGGGGTTCGCGTGATGGAAAGGCCACGGCCCGCGCCGCGCCTGTTGTCGAGCGGTCGAAATGTTCGCTATACCGAACGAAGTCAAGGCGCCCCGGCGCGCTCGACCGGGTCGGACCGGCGGTTCGGCGTGCGGTTGCGCACAGCTTCCGGCGCGGGCAGCATGGGCCCGAGGTAAAAGATTCTTCTCACCGGTGCCGGTAGACACGTATATGCGCCCGCGCCCCGCGCGCGGCGGAAGCCCACGGAGACGGCTTTGGACGCGATCGATCTGAAGATTCTCGCCCTGCTGCAGACGGACGCCACGCTGTCCATCGCGGCGATCGGCGAGCGCGTGGGCCTGTCGCAGACCCCGTGCTGGAAGCGCATCCAGAAGCTGGAGGCCGACGGGGTCATCGACCGCCGGGTCGCGGTGCTCGACCCGGTGAAGCTCGGCCTCGGGCTGACCGTGTTCGTGTCCATCGAGACGGCCGACCATTCCCAGGAGTGGCTGCAGCGCTTCGCCGCAACCGTCTCGGCCATGCCGGAGGTGCTCGAGTTCTACCGGATGGCCGGCGACGTGGACTACATGCTGCGGGTCGTCGTCGCCGACATGCAGGCCTATGACAGCTTCTACAAGCACCTCATCGCGGTGCTGCCGCTCAAGAACGTCACCTCCCGCTTCGCCATGGAGAAGGTGAAGTCCACCACGGCGCTGCCGCTGCCGGCGCCGCCCAAGAACGGGCGGCACCTGCCGGGGACGGCCCCGGTGCTGGCCGTGGTGGGAGAATGATATTCTCTTTTTTCGCAGCGCAGCGAATGTGATGTCCTATACGCCGCCCGTTCTGCAAAACGAACGTTTCTCGATTGACACAGGCCCTACCGGCCCCGACATGGTCCCGTGATGTCCCGCCCCAATCTCCTCCCGCGCACCGCCCCGTTCGGGGACGGCGAGCGCGCCAGCCTCGACGCGGTGCTCGGCACCGCGAGCCCCACGCAGCGCGCCTGGCTCGCCGGCTTCCTGGCCGGGCTCGACGCCGCGGGCGGCCAGCCGGCCGCGGTGCCGGCCGCCCCGCCCAAGGCCGCCGCGCCGCTCACCGTGATCTACGCCAGCGAATCGGGGAACTCCGAGGCGCTCGCCGGCAACGTCGCGAAGCTCGCGCGCAAGCAGGGCTTCAAGCCGAAGGTCGTGGACTTCTCCGACCTCGACGTCGCAACCCTGCCCAAGGCCGGCAAGCTGATCGCCATCGCGGCGACCTGGGGCGAGGGCGAGCCGCCGGCCCGGGCCGTGCGGGCCTACGGCGAGCTGATGGGGGAGGGCGCCCCGCGCCTCGACGGCGTCGAGTTCGCGGTCCTGTCGCTCGGCGACACCTCCTACGCGGAGTTCTGCGCCATCGGTAAGGCGCTCGACGCGCGCTTCGAGGCCCTGGGGGCTAAGCGCGCCGCCGAGCGCGCCGACCTCGACCTCGACTTCGAGAAGCCCGCCGCCGACTGGATCAAGGGCGCGCTGAAGGCGCTCGCCCCGGCGGAGCAGCCCGACAACGTCGTGGCGGTGGACTTCGCCCGCGCCGGCGCCGGCGAGGACGACGAGGCCGAGCCGAGCCGCGAGCCCCTGGTGGTCGAGGTCGTCGAGCACGTGAACCTCAACTCGTCGCGCTCCGACAAGGAGACGATCCACCTCGCGCTGGCCTTCGAGGACGGCGCGCCGGCCTACGAGCCGGGCGACTCGCTGGAGATCTTCCCCGAGAACGACCCGCAGCTGGTGGACGAGATCCTGAACGCCGCCGGTCTCGCGGGCGACGAGGCCCTGCGCCGGGCCCTGCTCGCCGAGCGGGACATCACCACGCTCTCGGCCGCCACGATCGAGCGGTTCGTGAAGGCCACCGGCCACGCGGACGCGCAGACGCTCATCGACAGCGGCGAGGCCAAGGCCTGGATCGAGGGCCGGCACCTGATCGACCTGCTGGAGACCTACCCGGCGAAGCTCACGGCCGAGCATATCGGCACGATCACCCGGCCGCTGCCGCCGCGGGCCTACTCGATCGCCTCCTCCCGCAAGGAGGTGGGCGACGAGGTCCACCTCGCCATCGCGGCGGTGCGCTACGAGACCCACGGCCGGGCCCGCTCGGGCGTCGCCTCGGTCCACGTCGCCGACCGGATCCGCGACGGCGCCAAGCTGCGGGTGCGGCTGAAGCCGAACCGCCACTTCCGCCTGCCGCAGGATCCGGCCACCGACATCATCATGGTCGGCCCCGGCACCGGCGTCGCGCCGTTCCGCGCCTTCGTGCAGGAGCGCCGGGCCGTGGAAGCCCCCGGGCGGTCGTGGCTGTTCTTCGGCGACCGGCACTTCACCCACGACTTCCTGTACCAGCTCGAGTGGCAGGACGCCCTGGAGGACGGGTCGCTCACCAAGATCGACGTCGCCTTCTCGCGGGACCAGCCGGAGAAGGTCTACGTGCAGGACCGGATCACCCAGCACGCGCAGGAGCTGGTCTCCTGGCTGGACGGGGGCGCGCATCTCTACGTCTGCGGCGACGCGAAGAACATGGCCAAGGACGTGCGCGCCGCGGTCGTGAAGGCCTACGAGACGGCCAAGAGCCTGAGCGCCGCCGACGCCGAGGCGCAGGTCGCGGCTCTGGAGCGCAGCCACCGCTACCAGCAGGACGTTTACTGAGGACACACCGCTCCCCGCACCGCGGGGGGCCTTCGACGAGATGCGGCAGAGACAGGCGTGACGCAGGTCCCCTCTCCCGGGCGGGAGAGGGGCAGGGTGAGGGATCAGGTCGTTCCGGAGAGGGCGCAGCCCTCACCCCGAGGTCGCGGATCCGGTTCCAGTCCTGCACCGGCTTCGCTTCCGCTCGCCCCCTCCCCACCGGGGAGGAAGACGCGTTCAGACAGACGGATTCACCCCATGGACGACCACAGCCCCCGCGACGCCGCCGAGACCCCGGCCCCCGGCTCTGCCGCCACACCGGCCAAGCGCGTCTACGAGACCCCGCCGACCTCCCGGCCGATCACGGATGCCGAGGCCGCGCGCGCGGAGAAACTCGCCGCGAACGAGCACATCAAGATCGCCAGCGGCTACCTCCGCGGCACGCTGGCGGACGGGCTCCTGAAGCACGCCACCGGGGCGATCTCGGAGGATGACGGGCAGCTCGTGAAGTTCCACGGGATGTACCTGCAGGACGACCGCGACCTGCGCCCCGAGCGGACCAAGAAGAAGCTCGACAAGGCCTACAGCTTCATGATCCGCCTGCGCATCGCCGGCGGCGTCATCACCCCGAAGCAGTGGCTGATCCTCGACGACATCGCCCGGACCTACGCGGGCGGGGCGCTGCGCGCGACCACGCGCCAGACCTTCCAGTACCACGGCGTGATCAAGTCGAACCTGAAGCGCACGATGGCCGCCATCGACGGCGCGCTGCTCGACACGATCGCGGCCTGCGGCGACGTCAACCGCAACGTCATGGCGGCGACGAACCCGGCCCAGACCGGCGCCCACAAGGCCGCCTACCAGCTCGCCAAGGACATCTCCGACTCGCTGCTGCCGAAGACCAGCGCGTGGCGCGAGATCTGGCTCGACGGCGAGCGCGTGGTCGGCGGCGAGGACGAGGCCGAGGTCGAGCCGGTCTACGGCCGGACCTACCTGCCGCGGAAGTTCAAGACCGTCGTGGCGGTGCCGCCCTCCAACGAGGTCGACATCTTCGCCCACGACCTCGGCTTCATCGCGATCCTCGACAAGAAGAACCAGGTCACCGGCTGGAACGTCACGGTGGGCGGCGGCATGGGCATGACCCACGGCGAGCCCGACACCTTCCCGCGCACCGCCGACGTGATGGGCTTCGTGAAGCCCGAGGACGCCCTGAAGGTCGCGGAAGCCGTGATGACGGTCCAGCGCGACTGGGGCAACCGCAAGAACCGCAAGAACGCCCGGCTCAAGTACACGATCGAGCGCTACGGCCTCGACGCCTTCCGGGCCGAGGTGGAGAAGCGGGTCGGCAAGAAGCTCGGCGCGCCCAAGCCCTTCACCTTCACGGGCAACGGCGACCGCTACGGCTGGGTCGAGGGCGACGACGGCCGCCACCACCTGACGCTCTACGTGCCCTCGGGCCGGATCAAGGACATCGACGGCGGCCCGCAATTCCTCTCGGGTCTGCGCCGCATCGCCGAGGTCCACCAGGGCGATTTCCGCCTGACCGGCAACCAGAACGTGATCATCGCCAACGTCCCGGCCGAGAAGCGCGCCGAGATCGACGCCCTCGTCGATGAGTACGGCCTGACCCGGGGCGCGAGCGCGCTCCGGCGCAGCTCGCTCGCCTGCGTGGCCCTGCCGACCTGCGGCCTCGCGCTGGCCGAGAGCGAGCGCTACCTGCCGGACCTGATGACCGAGCTGGAGGAGAGCCTCGCGTCCCACGGGCTCGCCGAGGAGGAGATCACGATCCGCTCCACCGGCTGCCCGAACGGATGCGCCCGGCCGTTCATCTCCGAGATCGGCCTCGTGGGCCGCGGCCCCGAGCGCTATCACCTCTATCTCGGCGCGGCCCACGACGGCTCGCGGCTGAGCAAGCTCTACAAGGAGGACGTGGCGGCCTCCGAGATCCGCGACACCCTCGACCCGCTGTTCGCCGACTACGCGAGGGGCCGGCAGCCGGGCGAGCATTTCGGCGACTACCTGATCCGCGCCGGCCACGTGGCCCGCACCACCAACGGCCCGGACTTCCACGACCGGACCGGCGCCCTCAAGCCGGCCACGCTCGGCTGACGGCAGCCCCCGGGCGCGTCCGGGACGGGGTTCCCGGGCGCGCCGAGGCCGCCGCGGCAGGGCCGCGGATCGCGTGCTCCGGCCCCGCCTCGCCCTGACCCATCGCGCGCACCGAACCCGGACCGGTCCCGGGCTGCCGGAGCGCGGCGGGAGGCGCGACGGCGATCGCCCCCCGAGAGGCATCTCTCCCGCGCACCGTCCCGGACGGCCGCCCGGGCGCCCCTGAAGCGCTGCCGGGGACTCGGCCGCGCGCTCGGCCCCCCCCGCCCGACGAACCCTGTCCCGGCCGCGGATCGCTGCAGCTTCGCCCGTCGCGCGGCCGCGATGAGAATGAACGTTCATTGACATGAGAATGAACGTTCATTACAAGGGTGGGGCAAACAGGAGCGCGCGATGGCTCTCACCCTCGAAGGCCGCTGGTCCGATCTCGATGCCCAGCGCTTCGGCGCCCGCGGCCCGGGCGCGCTCGCCCTCGTCCGCGCCGTCTGCACCCCCGCCAACCTGACCTTCGGCGCCGTCCTGGCCCTCGCTTGGCTGGCGCTGATCAACTGGACCGGCGCCGGCCCGGATGGCTGGCAGGCCCGGATCTGCGCGGACCTCAGTCAGGGACCGCAATCCTGCGCCGTCGCCAGCCTGGGCAAGGATCAGAGCCGCGTCGCGCCGGTCGCCGCCGCGGCGCAGCCCGGGTCGTGACCGGCGCGGCGGACGGGGCGCCGGAGACCGCGGCCACCCGCCCGCCCGGCGCGCGCACATCCTCGACGCCGCCGGGGCCCGTTGCGCGCGCGCCGGCTTTCACCGCACCGCCCTGCAGGACCTCGGCCGCGTGGCCGCGACCCTGAGTGCGGAGATCCGGTCGGCATCGACCCGCAACCCGGACAGCGCCGCCATGACGGCGCGGAGCGGGGCCGGGAGCGGCGACCGGTTCGCCGCGACCCTGCCGGCGCGCGCCACCGCGCCGGACTGCGACCCGGCCGCGCTCCCCGATTCCGACGTCGCCGCGGCGATCGCCCCGCTCCGCGCGCGGCTCGACGCCGGGCTCGACGGCCGCCTGCCGACCCCGGCGCTCCCGGATCGGCCCGCGGCCCGCTGATCCCGGCGCCGCTGCGCGCCCCCGGGCCCCACCGGCGACGCGCCCTCACCGCCGCCATCACCGATCGCGGGCCGGATCCGGCCCGCGGTACGCCGGCCGGTCCGCGATCCCCCCCTCGCGCGGGCCGGCCGTTCTCACGGGCGACGCCGCGTGGCCCCCGGCGGGGCGCGTCGCCGTGAGTCGGCCCGCGCCCGGCGCGTCCCGGGCCGTTACCGGTTGCAAAGCCCAGCATTGCACACGCAAAGGTTGGCATCTTTGAATCATTTCAAAGCATTGCCGCTCAAAACGTGCCTTCCGCGCCACATCCGGGCAGAGGATGCGCGCGTCACCCGCGGCTTTCCCGATGGGCGTTGAGAAGACACGACTTTTAGATTCTAGAACCGCAGGAGCCACTCGACGCGCCACTCCTGAGAACGATTTTAAACTATGATTTTTGATCGGATCGACAGTGTCGATCGCGCAAAATATTGTCCACCGCGCTCGAATTTCTGCGGCGCCGGACTTGCGACAACGCTTATACTCCTCGCGTCAACGGAGGTTCTCGCGCAAGCCGCGCCCGCGGCTGACGAGATTGCCCTTTCCGAACTCAGCGTCACCGGCACGGGGCCCGCCGACGAGCGGGCGGGCGGCCCTGTGATCGGCTACCGCGCCACGCGCTCGGCCACCGCGACTCGGACCGACACACCGCTGCGCGACACGCCGCAATCGGTGCAGGTGGTGCCGCGCGACGTCCTCGTCGATCAGCAGGACATCCGTCTGAGCGACGCGCTTCAGAACGTCAGCAGCGTCCAGCCGGGGGGTACGATCCAGGGCCGGAGCGACACCTTCATCATCCGCGGGTTCAGGACGCAGACTTACGCCATCGACGGCGTCCTCCTGAACCAGGCGGGCAACTTCTCCTCGGTGACCCGCGATCTGGCCGACGTGGAACGGATCGAGGTGCTGAAGGGGCCGGCCTCGGTGCTGTACGGGCGCGGCGACCCGGGCGGCCTGATCAACATCGTCACCCGCCAGCCGACGCCGGCACCGTCCGGCGACATCAACCTGCAGGCCGGCAGCTTCGGCTTCCGACGGGTGCAGGGCTCGGTGTCGAGCGCGATCGAGGGCGTGGAGGGCTTGGCCGGACGGCTGAGCTTCGCCGCCCAGTCGGATCCGACGTTCCGTAACTTCTACGGCCGGGACAATGCGCGGACCTTCGTGGCCCCGGCCTTCGCGTGGACTCCGACGCCGGACACGCGCGTCACGTTCCTCGGCGAGTTCACCCGGGTCGACAACCAGTACGACGAGGGCCTGATCGCGCGGAACGGCCGCGTGCCGCTCGACAACATCGCGCGCTACTACGGCGAGCCGTTCTCCCGCTATAACGGCTACGCCAATTTCGGCCTGCTCAAAGTCGAGCACGACCTCAACGCCAACATCACCCTGCGCGAGGTGCTCAACGCGCAGTGGGGCGGCTTCGATTTGTTGGCCACCCGAGCCATCGGTCTCACCAACCGCAACACCCAGGTGACCCGGCGGGAAACTGCGGTCTACTCGACCTACGCGGCCGTCGACAGCCAGACCGAGATGGTGGCGAAGTTCGACCTCCTCGGCTTCCGGCACACGGTGCTCACCGGGGTCGAGTACACGAACGGCTACCGGCGCGCTTACCAGACGCAGAGCACGAACTTCCCGTCGATCAGCTTCCTCAACCCGGTCCCGGGATCGCCGATCGTCGGCCTCCAGTTCCAGTCCGATCTCAAGCAGAAGAACGAGTTGACCGGCCTCTACGTGCAGGACCAGATCGATCTCGGCCTCGGCCTGCAGATGCTGGTCGGCGTCCGCTACGACACGGGCAACCAGTACTATTTCAGCCGCGTCCCGACCTCGCGCACCATCCCGCCCGACCAGCAATTGTCGGGGACGTCGCCGCGGGTGGGTCTCGTCTATCGGCCGGTGGAGCCGCTGACGCTCTACGCGAGCTACGCGACCTCCTTCAAGCCGCAGACGGACAACGTCTACAACGCCGTCAATCCGCGCCCAGAGACCGGCGAACTCTACGAGATCGGCGGCCGGCTCGATCTCACCCCGGACCTGACTCTCTCGACGGCGGCCTTCCGCATCGTCCGCAACAACGTCTCGGCCGCCGACCCGATCAACACGGGCTTCTCAGTGATCACCGGGCAGCAGCGCTCCGAGGGCGTTGAGGCCGACCTCGCCGGCCAGGTTATGACGGGCTGGAAGGTCATCGGGGGCATCAGCTTCCTCGATGCCCGGATCACCAAGGACACCACCTTCGCGGTGGGCAACCGTCTCGTCGGGGCGCCGGCCTTCAGCGGCAGCATCTGGTCCACCTACCAGTTCCAGGACGGCTTCCTGCTCGGCTGGAACGTCGGCGCCGGGATCACCTATGTCGGGCGCCGCGCCGGCGACCTGAACAACAGCTACTCGGTGGGCGGCTACGCCCGGCTCGACGCGGCCGTGTTCTACGACTTCAGCGAGCACGCCCGATTCTCGATCAATGCCCGGAACCTGACCGACCGCCGCTACATCGAGCAGCCGTTCAACCAGTTCAACAACCTCCCCGGCGCGCCGCTCTCGGTGCTGGCGACGATCACCGCCCGGCTCTGAGCCGGGCGGCCCGCATCGCGGGGCCCTCGAGGCAGGCCCGTCGGGACGAGACCAGGGGTCGGAGAGACCGCCCTGGACAGGTGCTCAGGGGCTCGCCGGGCTGACGGTCACGCCTGGACGGCGCCCGCCGGCGCCCCGGCTTCGACGGCCCTCCGGCGGGCCCCGGCGCGGCGGCGCAGGACGTAGAGCGTCAGGCCGGTCGCCGCGAAACCCGGCATGGCCAGCGCCGCGAGGCAGAACAGCAGCGCGACGAGGTCGCCGAAGAAGCGGCCGCGATGCACCTCCAGGACGTTGTCCAGGAGGCGCCGGCCCAGGGGCGCGTCGGCGGCCCGCTCGGAGGCCAGCAGGGCGCCCGTGGCGGGATCGTAGCGGTCCTCGTTGCGGGCGCTCGGCGCGTCGACGCCCTTCGGCAGCCAGCGGATGCGGATCGCCTTCGTGTCGGCGCCCGGGAGGGTCAGGACCGCCGTGCCGGCCTCCGCGCCGGTCCGCGCGCGGAAATCCGCCCAGGCGCGGTCGACGGCCGGGCCGCTGACGGCGGGATCGGCCGGCTTTCCGGCGGCCCTGCGGCCGGCCGGCTTCGCGGCGTCCGGAGCGCCCACGAGCAGCCGCGTCGCGCCATCCTTGAACCACGGGTAGGACCACGTCAGGCCGCTCAGCGCGATGACCAGGTAGACCGGCAGGAGCCACGTCCCGACCACGGCGTGCAGCGACCACCAGCGCGGCCGGCCGGGCCGCGACAGGGCCGGCTTCAGCCAGATCCGCCAGCGGTGGATCCGGGGCCAGCGCAGGTAGAGGCCGGTCGCCAGGAAGGCCAGCAGCGCCAGGGTGCAGGCGCCCGTCACCGTGCGGCCCCAGCCCTTCGACCCGCCGGGCAGCAGCAGCCAGCGGTGCAGGTCCCGCACCGTCGTGAAGGCGCCCTCCAGCCGCACCGGGCCGAGCAGCGCGCCGTCGTAGGGGTCGGCGTAGGCGGCGGGCGGCCGCGCGCGGGTCTCGGGATCGCGGGCGAAGCGGACGTGGACGCTCGCGCGCGGGTCGTCCGACAGGGTCAGCACGTTGGCGACGCGGCCGCCCGCCTGCGCGTCGATCCGCGCCGCCAGCGCCGCGGGGGCCAGCGCCGTCCGGCCGCCGGGCGCGACCTCGAGCCGGTCGCGGTTGGCGAAGGCGGTGACCGCCTCCTCGTAGCTCATCAGCGCCCCGGTCAGGCCCATCAGGGCGAGGACGAGGCCGGCGGTGAGGCCGAGCGCCCAGTGCAGGCGGAAGAGCAGGGTCCGGAGGGAGGGAATCGGCAGCGTCATGGCAGTGCCGGCTGCCTAGCAGAGTCCGGCCACGCTGACGACGCGGCGGGACGCAACGCCGTCCCGCCGGTGAGTCTCAGGTGATCGGCGCGGGGTTGAACAGGGTCAGGTCGTTGAACAGCCCCCACCGGTCCGACCAGGGGCGCTTGCGCCCGCTCGCCACGTCGAGGATCAGGTGGAACAGCTCCCAGCCGACCTCCTCGATCGTCGCCGCGCCGGTGGCGATGCGCCCGGCATCGAGGTCGATCAGGTCGGCCCAGCGCTCGGCGAGCTCCGTGCGGGTGGCGACCTTGATCACCGGCGCCTGACTGAGCCCGTAGGGCGTGCCGCGGCCGGTGGAGAACACCTGCAGGGTGATGCCCGAGGCGAGCTGCAGCGTGCCGCAGACGAAGTCGCTCGCCGGCGTCGCGGCGAAGATCAGGCCCTTCTCGCGGACGCGCTCGCCGGGCGCCAGGACCCCGGAGATCGCGCTCGTGCCCGATTTGGCGACCGAGCCCAGCGCCTTCTCGACGATGTTGTTGAGCCCGCCCTTCTTGTTGCCCGGCGACGGGTTGGCCCGGCGGTCGGCCTCGCCCTTGGCGAGGTAGGCGTCGTACCACGCCATCTCGCGGACCAGCGCCGCGGCGACCTCCGGGGACTTGGCGCGCGGGGTGAGCAGGTGGATCGCGTCGCGCACCTCGGTCACCTCGGAGAACATCACGGTGGCACCGCAGCGGACCAGCAGGTCGGCCGCGAAGCCCAGCGCCGGGTTGGCGGTGACGCCCGAGAAGGCGTCGCTGCCGCCGCATTGCAGGCCGACCACCAGCTCGGAGGCCGGGCAGGTCTCGCGCGTCCGGCGGTTCAGCACCGCGAGGCGCGCCTCGGCCATGGTCAGGATGCTGTCGATCATGGCCGAGAAGCCGTGGTGGCGCTCGTCCTGCAGGCGCACCACCCCGTCGCCGGCCGCGCCCGCATCCGGCAGCAGGCGCTCCGAGACGAGCTTCTCGCAGCCGAGTCCGACGACCATGACCTCGCCGCCGAAATTCGGGTTCCGCGCGAGGCTCTGGAGCGTCCGGATCGGCACCACCGCCTCGGGGGCGTTGATGGCGACGCCGCAGCCGTAGGCGTGGGTCAGGCCGACCACGTCGTCGACGTTGGGGAAGCGCGGCAGCAGCTCCTGCTTGATCCGCCGGATCGCCACGTCGAGGGTGCCGGCGACGCACTGGACGCTGATCGAGATCGCCAGGATGTTCTTGGTGCCCACCGACCCGTCCGGGTTGCGGTAGCCCTCGAAGGTGTAGCCCGCGAGCGGGGGCAGGGGGGCCGGCACGCGGGTGGCCATCTCCAGGGCGTCGAGGGCCGGGGCGACCGGCGTGGCGACGCGGGATTCCTCCACCCAGGCGCCCCGCGGGATCGGTTGCGTCGCGATGCCCACCACCTCGCCGTAGCGGCGGACCTCGCCGCCCTCCGGGATGTCGGTGAGGGCGACCTTGTGGCCCTGCGGCACGAACTCGACGAGTTCCAGCCCGTCCGGGAACACCGTGCCGGCCGGCAGCCCGAAGGCGTTGACCACGATCGCGACGTTGTCGCGCGCGCTCAGGCGGATCGTGCGCGGCACGTCTCCGGCGGCCCCTGCGGCCCCTCCGCCGGCCCCCGCGCCGGCCGGGTGCGGGCGGGTCGGGGCTTCGATCTCGGCCCGCATCGGATGCTCCTTCCGTCTCGCGCCCGTCCGGGCTCCTGTCGGGATCAGGCGGCGTCGCCGACCGCGTGGTTCGCCAGGGCCTCGAGCGCCTTCACCAGGGCGGAGTGGTCCCAGGCCGCGCCGCCCTGCGCCACGCAGGCCGAGAACAGCTGCTGCGCCAGCGCCGTGGCGGGCAGGCTGAGGCCGAGCGTCCGGGCGTTGTCCAGGGCGAGGTTCAGGTCCTTCTGGTGCAGGCCGATGCGGAAGCCGGGATCGAAGGTCCGCTCGATCATCCGCGCGCCGTGCAGCTCCAGGATCCGCGAGGTGGCCAGCCCGCCGGTGATCGCCTGCCGCACCTTGGCCGGGTCGGCGCCGGCCTTCGAGGCGAAGAGCAGCCCCTCGGCCACCGCCTCGATGGTCAGGGCGACGATGATCTGGTTGGCGACCTTGGCGACCTGCCCGGACCCGACCGGGCCGACATGCGTGACCGTCTTGCCCATGGCGGCGAACAGGGGCTCGGCGCGCGCGAAGGTCTCGGCCTCGCCGCCGACCATGATCGAGAGCGCGGCGTTCTTGGCCCCGACCTCGCCGCCGGAGACCGGCGCGTCGAGATAGGCGCCGCCCCGCTCGGCGATCCGGGCGGCGAAATCCTTGGTGGCCAGCGGCGCGATCGAGCTCATGTCGATCACGGTCTTGCCCGGGCTGAGCCCCCCGGCGACCCCGTCCGCCCCGAACAGGACCTGCTCCACGTCCGGGGTGTCGGGCAGCATCAGGATGATCGTGTCGGCGCGCTCGGCCACCTCGGCTGCGGTGGCGCAGGCGGTGCCGCCCGCCGCGAGCAGGGCCTCGGGCACGCCGCGCCGGGACTTGAGGAACAGGCTGTGGCCCGCCGCGATCAGGTGTCCGGCCATGGGCGCGCCCATGATGCCGAGGCCGATGAATCCGATGTTCATGCGTAGCGATCCCGGTTGCGGAACTCAGGCGCGGAAGCGGGCGGCGAGCGCCTCGGCGTTGCGGGCGAGGAGCCCCATGTCGGAGCCCACCGCGGTGAAGCGGGTGCCGGCCGCGATGTAGCGGCGGGCCAGCTCCTCGCTCGGCGTGAGGATGCCGGCCTGCTTGCCGGCCTTGACGATCCGGGCGATCGCCGCCTCGATAGTGGAGACCACCTCCGGATGGCCCTGCTGGCCGAGATAGCCGAGGCTGGTCGACAGGTCGCCGGGCCCGATGAACACGCCGTCCACGCCCTCCACGGCGGCGATCGCGTCCAGATTGTCGAGGGCGCGGCGGGACTCGACCTGCACCGCCACGAAGATCTCGGCCTCGCAGCGGGTGTGGTAGTCCTTGATCCGGCCGAACCGGGCGGCGCGGGGCGCCTGCGAGAAGCCGCGGATGCCGCGGGGCGCGTAGCGCGTCGCCGCGACCACCCGGGCGGCCTGCGCGGCATCGTCGATGTTGGGGATCATCAGCGACTGCGCGCCGGCGTCGAGGACGCGCTTGATGGTGATCGGGTCGTCGCTCGGCACCCGCACCATCGGGTGCGTGTCGCCCTCCATCATCGCCTGGAGCTGGGCGTAGATGTCCCGGAGGTCGTTGGCCGAGTGCTCCATGTCGAGGAGCAGCCAGTCGAACCCGGCCCCGGCGACCACCTCGGTGGAGATGGGACTGGCGAGGCTGCACCACAGGCCGATCTGCTGGCGCCCCTCGGCGAGGGCCGCCTTGAAGCGGTTGGTGAGGCTGTCCATCACGATCCTCCCTGCGCGCGGGCGCGTCGCGGCGTCTGCGCGCCGTCCGCCCCATCACGCGCAGCCTTCCGCCGCGAGGTCAAAGCCAAACACTGGATCGATCGATGCGGATCGAGCATCGATCGGCCGCGCCGGCTCACGCGGGCGGCATCTCGGCCACGATCGAGACCAGCTGGGCGATGAGCGGGTCGTCCGCGTCGCGCCGCCACGCGAGGAGGAGCTCCACCGGGCGCGGCGCCGGCAGGGCGAGGGGCCGGAACACCACGCCCTCGAAGCGCAGGCGCTCGGCGGCGGCCGGCACCAGGGCGATGCCGAGCGACGCCCGGACCAGGGCCAGGATCGAGTGGATCTGCGTCAGCTGCTGGACCATAGGGGGCCGGATCTCGGCCTCGGCGAGCAGGCCCAGGACGAGGTCGTGGAAGTAGCGCGCCTCGTTGGGCGCGTAGCCGATGAGCGGCTCGCGCCCGAGATCGGCGGGGGTGAGCCCGTCGCGCAGGGCCAGGGGGTTCCCGGCCGGCAGGGCCACCACCAGGGGCTCGGCCAGCGCCCGGACGGCGATCAGGTCCGGGTGCGTCACCGGCGGGCGCACCAGCGCGGCGTCGATCCGGCCGGCGAGCAGCTCCTCGATCTGGTCCTTGCTGACCATCTCGCGCAGCGCGAGGGTCACGTCCGGCAGCGCCCGCCGGAACGCGGTGACGAGGCGCGGCAGGAAGTCGTAGGCCGAGGCGGCCGTGAAGCCGAACTTGAGGACGCCCGCCCGCCCCGCCGCCACCTGCCGGGTGACGTGGGTCGCGGTCTCGGCGAGCCGCAGGATGCGCTGGGCCTCGGGCAGGAAGCTGCGGCCGGCGGCGGTCAGCCGGACGGTGCGGCTGGTGCGCTCCAGGAGCTGCACGTCGAGGACGCGCTCCAGAACCTGGATCTGCCGCGACAGCGGCGGCTGCGTCATGTTCAGCCGGGCGGCCGCACGCCCGAAATGCAGCTCCTCCGCCACGGCGGCGAAGCACCGGAGCTGGCTGAAGTCGAACATGAAGGCTCCCTCTGCGGATGGCGGCGCAGTCGGGGGAAGCATAAGCCCTGCGCGGCCGCCACGTTCAGGCAGCCGCCCTCATCCAATTAGGTGAGGCGGCGGCCGGCCCGGCCCGCCCGGCCTACGGCGCCACTTCGTGCCCGGCGTAGTCGATCCGGCCGTCCGGGCCCTTCGTCCACTCGTAGATCACGTAGTCGGGCCGGGTCAGGTCGCCCTTCCTGTCGTAGGCGATCGGCCCGACCACCGTGTCCACCGGCTTGCCCTGGTGCAGCCAGTCCGCGAGCGCCCGGCCGTCGCTGGAGCCCGTCTCGGCCATCGCCTTCGCCAGGACCTGCACGGCCGCGTAGGCGTAGAGCGTGTAGGCCTCGGGATCGATGCCCCGGGCGTTGAACGCCGCCACCACGCCCCTGGCGTTCGGGTTCTTGCGGGCGTCCGGCGCGAAGGTCATCAGAGTCCCGGCCGCGCCCGGGCCGGCAATCTGGACGAATTCCTTGTCGGGGATGGCGTCGCCGCTCATCATGCGGGCGGTCAGGCCCTGGTCACGCATCTGCCGGATGATCAGCCCGGCCTCGGTGTGCACGCCGCCGAAATAGACGACGTCGACGTTGGCCGACTTCATCTTGGAGACGAGGGCGGAATAATCCTTCTCGCCCGGGTTGATGCCCTCGAACAGCACCTCCCTGCCGCCCTTGGCCCGAAAGGTCTTCAGCGTCTCGTCGGCCAGACCCTTGCCGTAGGGGGTCTTGTCGTGGACGAAGGCGATCTTCTTGCCCGGGAAGTGCGCGGCCAGGTAGCTGCCCGCCACCGCGCCCTGCTGGTCGTCGCGGCTGCAGGTGCGGAACGTGTTCCACATGCCGCGCTCGGTGAACTTCACGCTCGTGGAGGCCGGCGTGACCTGGATGATGCCGGCGTCGAGGTAGACGTCGGAGGCCGGGATCGAGACGCCCGAGTTGTAGTCGCCGACGACCATCTTCACGCCGTCGCTGGCGAACTTGTTGGCGACCGAGACGCCCTGCTTCGGGTCGGAGGCGTCGTCGCCGACCGTGACGGTCAGCGTCGTGCCCTTCAGCGTCCCGGCCCTGTTCAGGTCCTCGACCGCCTGGCTCACGCCGTTCCGGATCTGGGCGCCGAAGGCGGCGTTCGGCCCGGTCATGGGCGCGGCGACGCCGATCTTCACCGGCGCGCCGCCCTCCTGACCTCGCGCCGCGGTCATGAACAGCAGCCCGGCCAGGCCGGCCATCAGTAATCGCGTCATCTTTCCCCCAAGATGTGGCCGGACAGATCGCCGACGAACGCTGAATTCGGACAGATCAACGCGGATCGCCGCGCGTCGAGTCGCAGACCAGCCGGCGCGATCCTGTCGCTCACCTTCACCGGGGTCAAGGTTTCGGGGCGGGCCGGACGGCCCGGGGACGGGCGGGCCGCGGGGCCGGAGGGCTCGCCCTCGCGGAGCTGTGTGGCGGCCGCGCGGCAGGCCGGGCCGGGCTGGCGTCAATGATGCATCGGGCCGGCGCATCCGCAGCAACCCGCCGTGACCGATGGCCGCCTCCTGTCCCCGCCGCGCCCCCAGCCCCAGCCGACCGAGCCCGCGTCCGGGACGCGGCTGATGGGGCCGCGCGCGGACGAGGATCGGGACGGGGATCGGGGCGAGGGTCGGGACGCGTCGGTAGACTGGGCCGAGCGCCGCCGGATCGCCGAGCAGGGCCGGGGCGAGCGGGCGTGGTCGCTCTGGGGTCCCTACCTCAGCGAGCGGCAATGGGGGACCGTGCGGGAGGATTACAGCCCCTGCGGCAACGCCTGGGCCGCCCTGACGCACGAGGACGCCCGCTCGCGCGCCTATCGCTGGGGCGAGGACGGGCTGGCGGGGATCTGCGACGAGCGCGGCGGCCTCTGCCTTTCTCTCGCCCTCTGGAACGGGCGCGACCGCATCCTCAAGGAGCGGCTGTTCGGCCTGACCAACCAGGAGGGCAACCACGGCGAGGACGTGAAGGAGGTCTACCACTACCTCGACGCGGTCCCGAGCCACGCCTACCTGAAGATGCTCTACCGCTACCCGCAGGCGGCCTTTCCCTACGCGGACCTCGTCGCCGAGAACGGGCGGCGCGGGCGGGAGCAGCCCGAGTACGAGATCGAGGAGACGGGCGTCTTCGACGGGGACCGGTTCTTCGACGTCACCGTGGAGTACGCCAAGGCCGACGCCGACGACGTCCACGCGGTGATCACCGCGCTGAACCGGGGGCCCGAGCCCGCCGACCTCCACCTCGTCCCGCAGCTCTGGTTCCGCAACACGTGGTCGTGGCAGGCGGGGCCGGCCGGGCAGGCGCGCCCGCGGATCGCCCGCGCGCCCGACGGGGGCGCGATCTGCACCCACGACCGGCTCGGGCCGTACCGGCTCGCCTTCGACGGGGCGCCGGACCTCCTGTTCTGCGAGAACGACACCAACCTGCGGCGGCACGGCGGGCAGCCGGACGCCCCCGGGCCGTTCAAGGACGGGCTCCACGCGGCGATCGTCGACGGCGATCCCGCTGCGGTGCGCCGGGACGCGGGCACCAAGCTCGGCCTGCACTACGCGCTGCGGCTGGCGCCCGGGGAGACCGCCCGGGTCCGCCTGCGGCTGTCGGCGGGCCTGCGCGCCCGGGCCGTCGACGACGGCTCCCTGGTCCGCCGCCGGGTCGCCGAGGCCGACGCGTTCTACGAGGAATTGCAGGACGGCATCGCGAGCCCGGAGTCCCGCGCGATCTTCCGCCAGGCCGCCGCCGGCCTGATCTGGTCGAAGCAGCTCTACTGCTACGACGTGCGGCGCTGGCTGGAGGGCGACCCGCTCCAGCCGCCGCCGCTCCGGGCGCGCGCGGGCGGCCGCAACGGCCAGTGGCGCCACTTCGCGGCGGCCGACGTGCTGTCGATGCCCGACACCTGGGAATATCCCTGGTTCGCCGCCTGGGACCTCGCTTTCCACTGCCTGCCGCTCGCCCTGCTGGACCCGGACTTCGCCAAGAAGCAGCTCCTGCTGCTGACCCGCGAATGGTACATGCACCCGAACGGCCAGCTCCCGGCCTACGAGTGGGAGTTCGGCGACGCCAACCCGCCGGTCCACGCCTGGGCCACCTACCGGGTGTTCGAGATCGACCGGGACCGGCGGGGCGGGCGGGGCGACCTCGCCTTCCTGGAAGGCGTGTTCCACAAGCTCCTGATCAACTTCTCCTGGTGGGTGAACCGCAAGGACGCGCAGGGGCGCAACGTCTTCCAGGGCGGCTTCCTGGGACTCGACAATGTCGGCGTGTTCGACCGCTCGCGCCCGCCCCCGGGCTTCGGGGTGGTGCACCAGGCCGACGGCACCGCCTGGATGGCGATGTACGCGCTCAACATGATGCGCATCGCCCTGGAGCTCGCCCTCCACAACGACGTCTACGAGAGCACCGCCTCCAAGTTCTTCGAGCACTTCCTGCTCATCGCCGAGGCCATGACCGACATGGGCGGGTCAGGGGGCGGGTCAGGGGGCGGGTCAGGGGGCGGGGAGGGCGGCGGGTTCGGCCTGTGGGACGAGATCGACGAGTTCTACTACGACGAGGTCGACATCCCCGGCGGCGGGATGCTGCCGTTGCGGGTCCGCTCCATGGTCGGGCTGGTCCCGCTCTTCGCCGTCGAGGTGATCGAGCCCTCGGTGCTCCACCGGCTGCCGGACTTCGCCCGGCGCCTGAACTGGGTGCTGGAGAACCGGCCCCACCTCGCCCGGCTGGTCTCCCGCTGGACCGAGGGCGGCGTGAAGGACCGCAAGCTGCTGTCGCTGCTGCGCGGCCACCGGATGAAGGCGCTGCTGCGCCGGATGCTCGACGAGGCCGAGTTCCTCTCGCCCTACGGCGTGCGCTCCCTGTCGAAGGTGCACCGCGACGCGCCCTACGTGCTCAACGAGCTCGGCGCCTCCTTCACGGTCCGGTACGACCCGGCCGATTCCACCTCGAACATGTTCGGCGGCAACTCGAACTGGCGCGGCCCGGTCTGGATGCCGATGAACTTCCTCATCGTCGAGGCGCTGCGGCGGTTCCAC
The DNA here is from genome assembly GCF_052045615.1 of Methylobacterium sp. 22177. Classification (NCBI taxonomy): domain Bacteria; kingdom Pseudomonadati; phylum Pseudomonadota; class Alphaproteobacteria; order Hyphomicrobiales; family Methylobacteriaceae; genus Methylobacterium; species Methylobacterium sp. 22177. The sequence goes on from NZ_JBQEPK010000002.1 coordinate 207,359, forward strand.
ACCTATTACGGCGACGACTTCCGGGTGGAATACCCGACGGGCTCGGGCGCGCTGCTCACGCTCAGCGCCATCGCGGACGCCCTGGAGGATCGCCTGATCGCCCTGTTCGCCAAGGACGAAACAGGCCGCCGGCCGGCCTTCGGCACCCGTCCGCCGATCGCCCCGGCACCGGGCGCCGAGGAGCCGCTGCTGTTCCACGAGTTCTTCGACGGGGATACGGGGCGGGGCCTCGGCGCCGCGCACCAGACCGGCTGGACGGCCCTGATCATCAACCTGCTGCGCGACCGGGCGCGCGCCCGGTAGGCGCGCCCGGTCGGGAACCGGCCGATCCGGCCAGCAGCCGGTCAGAAGCCGGTCAGCAGCTCAGCCGCCGGCCCTCGCGGCGCCCGAACACCCGGTAATGGGCAGCCCCCGATTCCATCTGGCCGTTGGCCACGGCGCGCCGGACATCCGGGTTGCAGCGCAGGTACTCGCGCTCGTCGAACCCGTAATTGGCGCGGCCGCGGTAATCGTCCCGGTCGCGGTAGCCGCGGTCCCGGTAATCGTAATCGCCGCGGTCGCGGTAACCGCGCCCGCCGTAATCGTCGTAGTCGGGGCGCGGCTGCGCGGAGACCGGGCCGACCACGCCCAGAATGCCGAGGCTCACCGCGGCCGCTGCCAGAATCGCCTTCATCGTACCAATCCTCCCTTGTCGGTGGCCAGAAACGCGTCGGGGCGCGGATGGTTCGATCGCCTCGGACGTGGCACCCCCGGCCAAATCGAGCCCAGCCCCCGCGATGCGGGAAGCCCGCCTCGCGGCGCTGCCCCGGCCCGCGCCGGGTCGGACGCCGCCCCGGCGCGGATGCGCGTCACATGCGACGCATCATCTCGCGACGCATCTCGCGGTGGCGCATCTCGCGGCGCATCTCCCGATGCATCATGTGGCGCTCCATCCGGTGGCGCATCATCCGGCGCTCCATGCGACGGCGCATCATGTGGCGCTCGACGGGATCCATCTGGACCGTCGAGACCATGCCGGCGGGCGCCGACACGCCCGTGCCGGGTCCGATCGGCGCGGCGGAGGCCGGGATCGCGACGGCGGAGCCGAGGGCCGCCAGCAGGGCGGCGGCAATGATCGTTGAACGCACGTGAGGTTTCCTCTCTCGCCGCCCGGCAAGACGGGCGGGCGTTTCCAGGGGACTCGCGGCCGGGTCCGCCCGCAATCCCGCCCAGGAAGGCTCGGGCTGCCCGGATGGTTCCCCGGACCGGGCCGCCCCGCCACGAACGCGCCGGAGCGGTGTCGCGACGGGCATCGCGTCGGGCCGGCGGCCCGGCCCCGTGGCCGCCCTGGATTGGACCGGGCAGGGCGCAGGTGATGCACGAACGCATCACCCGGCCGCAAAAGCGAACGGAACCAAGCCGCGGCGCGACCGAAGATCAGAGCAAAATCTCCGCTGACAATGACTCCAATACACCCTCAACATACTAAGTCTCGAAGATACACGACATCAATAAAATACACTTCTCGCATCGACGATTGCGGAGCGAGTGAAATTTGATGAGACAGATCAAAACTTCGCGCTTCAAAATCGAGACATCATGACCTAGTCATAAGAACGCATTATGCGAACCGCGCGAGATCAGCAGAAGCTCCACTTCGGCATCCGAATCCTGACCGACGAAGAGACCTTGACGCTCATGCCTTCGACGACGCGCGGCGGGGGACACTACATGTATCGCATCTCGAGTTCCGGACTTCTCCTGTGCCTGCTGTCGCAGACCGCGATGGCGGCGGACCTCCCGCGGAGGGCCCTTCCGCCGGCGGTGACGGCCGTGCCGATCTTCTCCTGGACCGGAGCGCATGCCGGCCTGTTCGCCGGTTACGGGACCCTCGATCGGGCCACGCAGTTCGTCTGCACAGGTCCGGACGGGCAGCCCGGAGCCCGGAACTGCCCGGTCATTCCATCGAAGCGGGCCTCGGACGGGAGCTTCGTCGGCGGCGCCGAGGTCGGCTACGATTGGCAGGTGAATTCCGGCTTCGTCGCCGGCGCCGCCGCGGATTACCAATTCACCCGGCTGTGGGGCTACGATCGCCGCGAAGGCGCCTTTCCGGCCGCGGGCGGCGGCTTCTATCGCCGCAGCGTCGCCCATTCCGGCCAGAGGCTGGACGAGCTCGCCACCCTGCGCGGCAGGATCGGCTTCGCCGTCGATCGCACCCTCGTCTACGCCACGGGCGGCCTCGCCGCGGGCACGGTCCGGACCGACAACAACCTGTCGCTGGCCGGTTTCCCGCTGTTCGACGGGCGCCAGGGCGCGGTGCGCCTGGGCTACGTGGCCGGTGCCGGCATCGAGCACGCCTTCAGCGAGCACCTCTCCGCCAAGGTCGAGGGTCTCTACTACGATCTCGGCTCCCGGGCGGTCCTCCCGGCTCCGTCGTACCCCGTGCTGACCGGCTACCACGCCGGCACGCGGGTCGCGACGGACGGCTTCCTGGCCCGCGTCGGCCTCAATTACCGGTTCGGAGCCGGGCTGCCCGACCTGCCGCCGGTCGCGCTGGCCGGCCCGGCGACCTGGGATTTCGAGGGCGGCCTGCGCTACTTCTTCAGCGCCGGGACCCCGCGCGAGAAGCTCGGCGACCCCGACGCGCCGGGCCAGCTCAACTCCCGCCTGACCTACGCCAACGCCCAGGCGCATGCCGGCGAGAGCTTCGCCCGGCTCGAGCACAACCCCACCGGCCTGTTCGCCAAGGGCTTCCTCGGCTCGGGCGGCGTCACCGGCGGCCGCCTCGCCGACGAGGACTTCCCGCCCGCCCTGCGCCGCTATTCGAAGACGCTGTCGCCGATCAAGGACGGCGACATCGGCTACGGCGTGATCGATCTCGGCTACGACGTGCTGCGCCGGGACGGGTACAAGCTCGGCGGCTTCCTCGGCTACCAGTTCGCGTCCGAACTGTATAACGGCTACGGCTGCCGTCAGGTGGCGGGCGGGACTCCCTGCGCCAGACCCTACCCGACCAGCATGAAGACGCTGGGCGAGAGCATGCAGTGGAACGCGCTGCGCGTCGGCGTGATCGGCGAAGCGCGGTTCGACCGGGTCCGGCTGAGCCTGGAAGGCGCCTACCTGCCGGTCGTGAGCCTGAGCGGCGTCGACCGGCACTGGCTGCGGCCCGACATCAACCCGGGGCCGGAAGGCGGCCGCGGCGACGGCTACTTCCTGGAGGGGATCATCTCGTACGACCTGACGCCGTCCGTCAGCGTCGGCGTCGGCGGCCGCTACTGGCAGCTTCAGGCCGACAAGGCGCACACGACGGCCTTCCCGTTCTCGCCGCCCAGCCCGATGAAGTTCGAGACCGGTCGCTACGGCGGGTTCGCGCAGCTCTCCTACCGGCTGGCCGATTTCGGCTTCGGCGAGACAGGCGCTCCGGCGGCCCCGATCCGCAAGGACTGATCCAGCCGCCACCCCGCGCCCGAACGCCGGCGCGGCCGGTCAGGGGACGGGCCGCGCCGGCCGTTCGATCCCGGTGCCGCGATCCCGGTGCCGCGATCCCGGCATCGGCCCGACCCGGCCCGCGGCAGCGACGCCGCGGGGCCGCTCAGCTTGGCCGCGCGGCCGTGTGAACCGGCCGCGACCGGTCGTCGGCGTCCCCGGCAGGTCCGGCCCGGACGGGAGCTCCGGCCCGGACGGGAGCTCCGGCAGGCTCGGCGGAGGGCCGACGCGGCCGGACCGCTCCCCCACGCAGCGCGCGCCCCGCGCCCCCTCATCCCCTCAGGGCCGCGGCCGCGCCGGGTTCCCCACCACGGTGACGCCGGCCGGGACGTCGCGCGTGACCACGCTGCCCGCCCCGACGATCGCGTCGTCGCCGATCGTGACCCCGGGGAGGATGATCGCGCCGCTGCCGATCCAGACATTGGCGCCGATCACCACCGGGCGGGCGAATTCCAGCATCTGCCGCCGCTGCGCCGGGTCGCGCGGATGATCGGGTGTCAGGATCTGCACGGCCGTGCCGATCTGCGTCAGGTCGCCGATCGTGACCGACATCACGTCGAGGATCGCGCACCCGAAGTTCAGGAACACGCCGCGGCCCAGGCTGATGTTGTAGCCGTAGTCGCAGTGGAACGGCGGCCGGATGTTGCAGCCCGGACCGACGCGCGCGAAGGCCTCCTCCAGGAGTGCCTGCCGCTCGGGCTGGCTCCGCGTCTGCGTGGCGTTATACCGGTCCATCCATTCCGAGATGCGCCGGTTGTCGGCGGCCAGCTCCGGGTCGTCGGCGCAGTACAGCTCGCCGGCCAGCATCTTCTGCTTCTGGGTCTTCATGATCTCTGTCGTCACGGTGAGAACCTCCCTCCGGCCGCGTCGGTCCGCCTCCGGCCCGACACCGCGGGCCCCAGCTATGCGTACAGATGTACACATCGAGGCCGCGCGCGTCACGGCCCGGCTGCCCTGAACCGGATCCGAGGAGGTCTGCTTGCCCGCCGCCCAGCGCCGTTTCGACCCGGATCGCCGGGCGCGCATCGTCCGGGCGACCCTCGACGTCGTCGCCGAGCACGGCGTCGCCGGCACGACCCACCGCCGGGTCGCGGCGGCGGCCGACGTGCCGCTCGGCTCCATGACCTACCATTTCGACAGCCTCGACGCGCTGCTGACGGAAGCGTTCACCGGGCTGGCCGACACGGTCTCGGCGCGGTTCGCCGACCGGCTCGCCGCGGCCGCGACCGTCGACGAGGCCTGCGAGGCCGTGGTCGACCTGATCGTGAGCGACATCTGGGCGAGCCCGCGCACGATGCTGCTGAGCTACGAGCTCTACGCCTTCGCGGCCCGGAACCCGCCGCTGCGCCGGGTGATGCAGGACTGGATGGCCAAGAGCCGCGCGGCCCTGGGGCGGCACTTCGCGCCGGAGACCGCCAAGGCCCTCGACGCGATGATCGAGGGCCTGACGATCCATCGCTCGGTCGACCCGCAGCCGGCGGATCGCGCGCAGGTGCGGGCGATCGTCGAGCGGCTGGTGCGGTAGGTCTGCTCCCGTCCGCGCCGCGACACGCTCCGGCGCGCCGGGCCCTCAAGCGATCGTGATCGCGGGGTGACAGGCGCCGAATGCCGCACGGTGCCGGCAAGGAATCCGCAACCATCGCACGAGCAGGTTCGTGCCGATATGCGCGCCGCCGGCGCGTCCGGGCGCGGTCCGCGTCGCTGGCAGGGATCCGCAAGCGCCGATGCAGACTGACGCGACCCGCCCGGCCGCGCCGCCGGATCCCGCTCGGCCTCAGGCCGCGGGCGAGCCTGCCCCCTGGGACGGGGCCCCCGGCTTCGGGCAGTGGCGCCTCGATCCGCGCACCCGCCGGGTGACCCGGTCGGCGAATCTCGCGCGGCTGCTCGGGACGCCCGGCGCGTGCGACCTGCCGCTCGCCGAGCACGTCGCCTGCTATCATCCGGACGACCGCGCCGCCCTGGTCGCGCGGCTCGAGGGGATCCTGGAGGGGAGCCGGCCGGCCATCCCCTACCAGGCGCGGGCCCGCGTCGTCCGCCCGGACGGGACCGTGCTGGACGCGATCATCCAGGGGCTGCCCGAGTCCGGGCCCGACGGCGCGCTCGTGGCCCTGCACGGCCTCATCCTCGATGTGACCGACCTCGTCCAGTCGGAGCGGCGGGCGCGCGAGACCGACATGATCCTGCGCGGCACGCTGGACAGCATGGAGCAGGGCCTGGTCGTCCTCGATGCCGGCCGGCGGGTGCGCGCGTTCAACCGGAGCGCCGCGGACCTCCTCGACCTGCCGGACGACATCCTGCGGGCGGGCGTCGCCCTCCCGGACATCCACGCCTACCAGCGGGCCCGCGGCGACTTCGCGGAGGCCGGGTCCGATCCGGGCTTCGCGACGGCCGGGCGCGGGCGGGGCCCGCTGCCGCCGCTGTTCGACTGGCGCCTGCCCAGCGGGCTGATCCTGGAAGTCCGGTGCTCGGCCCTGCCGGACGGCGGCACCGTCCTGACCTTCGGCGACGTGACGCAGAACCGGATCGCCGAGCGGGCGCTGGAGGAGAGCGAGCGCCGCTACCGGCTGCTGGCCGAGAACGCCACCGACATCATCATCTGGTCCGACCTGACCGCCCGCCGCCGCTACGTCTCGCCGGCGGTGCGCGCCGTCCTGGGCTACGACCCGCAGGACCTGATCGGCACCCACCCCCTCGACTTCGTCCACCCCGACGAGGTCGGCGCGTACCGCCGCGTGCTCGACGACCTCACCGGCGGCCGCGCGTCCCGCGCCCTGACCTCCCAGCGCTACCGGCACCGGGACGGGCACTGGGTCTGGCTGGAGATCTCGTTCAGCCTGACCCACGACCGGGCGACCGGCGCCCCGGACGGCTACGTCGCGACCCTGCGCGACGTGAGCGCCCGCAAGGCCGCGGAGGACGCCCTGCGCCTGAGCGAGGCCCGCTACCGGGCCCTGGCGGACGCGCTGCCGCAGCTCGTCTGGATCGCCAGCATCGAGACCGGCGACGCCTCCTACGTCAACCGGCGCTTCGAGGATTACTACGGCCCGATCGGCCCGACGCGCGCCGCCCGGATCGCCCGGACCCATCCCGACGACGCGGAGCGGATGGAGCGGCTCTGGTCGGAGGCCCCCACCCGCCGCGCGCCCTACGAGGTCGAGGGCCGCCTGCAGCGGCACGACGGCCCCTACCGCTGGCACAAGATCGTGCTCCTGCCGATCTGGCAGGGCGAGACCATGGTGGGCATGCTCGGCACCGCCCTCGACATCGACGAGATCGTCACCGCCCGGCGCGAGGTGGAGGCTGCCAGCAGCCTGCTGCACCTCGCTCAGCAGGCCGCGCATGCCGGAACGTGGCACCTCGACCTCGACAGCGGCCGGATCGAGTGGTCCCCCGAGAGCGCGCGCCTCCACGGCATCGAGACCGACCGGAACCACGTCCTCGACACCCGGGACTGGCTCGCGCTGATCGACCGCGGCGACGGGGAGCGCGCGATGGAGATCGCCGCGGCGGCCGCGGCCGCGGGGGAGACCTTCTCGATCGAGTTCCGCGTCCCCACCCCGGACGGGGGCGTGCGCTGGATCAACGGCGTCGGGCGCGGCGCGCCCGGGCAGGCGCGGCGGATGATCGGCCTCAACATCGACGTCACCGCCCGCAAGGCCGCCGAGGCGGCGCTCCTCGACGCCAAGGCGGCGGCCGACGCCGCGTGCCTGCAGGCGGAGCGGGCGAGCGCGGCCAAGAGCGAGTTCCTCGCCGCCATGAGCCACGAGATCCGCACGCCGCTCAACGGGGTGATCGGCTACGCCGACCTGCTCCTCGACGGGACGGATCTCGGCCCGGCGGCGCGCCGGAACGCCGACCGGATCCGCACCGCCGGAGCCGCGCTCCTGACGGTGGTCAACGACGTCCTCGACTTCTCGAAGGTCGAGGCCGGCCAGATCGAGATCGTGCCCCGGCCCTTCGCCCTGGAGGCGCTGATCGACAACGCGGTGTCGATCGTGCGCCCCTCGGCGGAGCGCAAGGGGCTCGCCCTCACGGTCGCCCTCGGCCCGGGCCTGCCCGACTGGATCGAGGGCGACGAGGACCGCCTCCGGCAGATCCTGCTCAACCTGCTCAACAACGCCATGAAGTTCACCGCCTCGGGCGGCATCGACCTGTCGGTCCGGGTCAGCCCGGACGCCGCCAGCGCGACCGGCGGGACGCGGCTGCGCTTCGCGGTCCGCGACACCGGCATCGGCATCCCGACCGACAAGTGCGACCGCCTGTTCCGGCGCTTCTCGCAGGTCGACGGCTCGATCAGCCGCGAGTACGGCGGCACCGGGCTGGGGCTCGCCATCTCGAAATCCCTCGTCACGCTGATGGGCGGGACGATCGGCGTCGCGAGCACGGTCGGTCACGGCTCGACCTTCTGGTTCGAAGCCGACCTGCCCGCCGCCTTCCCACCGGCCCGCGAGACCGCGCCGGCCTCGGCGATCGCCCGCGCGACCGGCCGCCGCCTGCTCCTGGCCGAGGACGTGCCGCTCAACCAGGACCTCGCCCGGATAATCCTGGAGCGCGCCGGGCACGCGGTGGACGTGGTGGCCGACGGGGTCGCCGCGGTAGCGGCCGTCCAGGCGCGGTCCTACGACCTCGTGCTGATGGACGTGCAGATGCCCGTGATGGACGGCATCGCGGCGACCCGGAGGATCCGCGCCCTGGGCGGCGCCGCCGGCCGCCTGCCGATCCTCGCGATGACGGCGAACGTCCTGCCGCAGCAGGTGGCCGAGCTGCGCGCCGCCGGGCTCGACGACCATATCGGCAAGCCGTTCCGCGCGGACGCGCTGCTCGCCGCGATCGACCGCTGGGCGGGGCCCCGCGCGGAGCCGCCGCGCCGCGGGGGCACGATCGACCGCGCCACCCTGGACGAGATGACCGCGATGGTCGGCCGGGCGCGGATGGGCGATCTCCTGGCGATGCTGGCGAAGGAACTCGCCGAGCGGTTCGGGCCGGCGGCGCCCGACGGCGACCGGACGCGGCTGATGGGGGACGCGCACGCCATGGTGTCGGCGGCCAGCATGATCGGCTTCGTGGATCTGGCCGCGACCTGCCGGGCCTTCGAGACGGCCTGCCGCGCGGGCGACGACGTCACCGCGCTGCTGTCCACGCTCCGGGCCCAGGCGGCCGCGACGATCGACGAGATCGCGGTGCTGCGCGCGGCCTGAGCGGACGACCTGAGCGGACGACCTGAACCCGCTCGCCCCCGCGGCGCGCACCACGCCCTCTTCGGCGGCCCGCGAGAGCCGCTCCCGGTCGTGCGGCGACCGGGCCGAGGACGGCTCGAGGACGGTTCGAGGACGGTTCGAGGGCGGCTCGAGGATGGCCGTCGCCGATCCGGGCCGGGCGCCTGTCCCGCCCCTCCGACGACCCCGATCGGGACGATTCCACGACCGGACCGGGAACGGGAACGGGAACGGGAACGGGAACGGGAACGGGAACGGGAACGGGAACGGGAACCGACGGCGTCGGTGATGCCGATGGCCGTCCGCCGGGCCGTCCGTCAGGCCGGGACCTGAAACACAACCTCAATCAGCATCAGCCATATATACGCATACTATTAGCGCCATATTCCAATCTATTCGGACATAACTTCTTATTACCTGTGATGACATAAGCCGCCTTCGCCGACCGAACTGCGTTCCGGCCTGCCGCTTATAGCCTCCACGAAGCTCTCCCCCTCTCGCGCATGCACCCCGCGTCGGACGCGGCGGCCCTGCGCCGCGACGCCCGGATTCCCATGACCCTGCGCATCGGCACCCGTCTCCAGTTGATCACCGCGATGGCCCTGCTCGGCATGGCGGTGCTGATCGGGCTGGCGGCCTGGGACCTGTCCCGGGTGATCGGCGACGCGCGCGCGCTGCAGACCCGCAACCTCGTCGAGGCGGCGCACGGGGCGCTGGCCTACTTCGAGGGCGAGGAGCGGGCGGGGCGGATGAGCCGCGCGGCCGCCCAGGCCGCCGCGATCGCGGAGATCCGCGGCCTGCACTACGCCGGCAGCGAGTATTTCTGGATCCAGGACATGCAGCCGCGGATGCTGCTGCATCCGAAGGACGCGCTGATCGGTCAGGATGTCGGCGGCCTCACCGATCCGGCCGGCAAGCACCTCTTCGTCGCGATGGTGGAGCAGGTTCGCCGGGCGGGGGCGGGGTTCGTCGCCTATAGCTGGCCGAAACCGGGCCTCGACCGGCCCGTGCCCAAGATCTCCTACGTGAAGGGTTTCGCGCCCTGGGGCTGGATCATCGGGACCGGGATCTACGCGGACGACACCGCCGATCAGGTGCGCCCGGCCCTCCAACGCCTCCTCGCCGGCGCCGCCCTCGCCGCGCTGGTGATCGCCGGCCTGGCGACGCTGATCGGCCGGGGCGTCGCCCGCCCGATCCGGGCGCTGACCGACACGATGGACGGCCTCGCCGGGGGAGACCTCGAGCGGGCGGTGCCCCGCACCGGCGGCACCGAGGAGATCGGCCGGATGGCCGCCGCCGTGCAGGTGTTCAAGGACAACCTGATCCGCACCCGGCAGCTCGAGGCGGAGACGGCGCGGGCCCGNGCCGTGACGGCATGCGCCAGATGGCGGACGGTTTCGAGGCCGCGGTCGGGGGCATCATCGGGCAGGTCTCGGCCGCGGCCACCGAGCTGCAGGCCACCGCCGGTTCCATGTCGGGCTTGGCCGGCCAGACCTCGATCCAGTCCCGCACGGTCGCGGCGGCGGCCGA
>NZ_JBQEPK010000002.1:217615-395824 GCF_052045615.1 Methylobacterium sp. 22177
GGCCTCGCCCAGGCGGCGGTCGGCGAGGCCGACCGGACCGGCGCGCTGGTGCAGGAGCTCAGCGCGGCCGTGACGCGGATCGGCGACGTCGCCGGGCTGATCGCCGCGATCGCCGGCCAGACGAACCTGCTCGCGCTCAACGCCGCCATCGAGGCGGCCCGTGCCGGCACGGCCGGGCGCGGCTTCGCGGTCGTGGCCTCCGAGGTGAAGGCCCTGGCCGAGCAGACCGCCAGGGCGACGGCGGAGATCTCGGGGCAGATCGCGCGGGTTCAGGGCGTGACCGGGCAGGCGGTCGGCGCGGTCGGCGCGATCACGGCGCGCATCCGCGAGATCGACGCCGTGGCGACCTCGATCGCGGCCGCCGTGGAGCAGCAGGGCGCGGCCACCCAGGAGATCGTGCGCAACGTCGGGGAGGCCGCGCAGGGGACCGGGGCGGTGACCGGTACGATCGCGCGCGTGGCGGGTGCCGCCGGGGAGACGGGAGCGGCGGCGGGGCAGGTGCTCGGCGCGGCCTCCGCGCTGTCGCGTCAGTCCGAGCACCTCGCCGCCGAGGTCGGGCGCTTCCTCGCGACGGTGCGCGCCGCCTGAGCCGCGGGCGCGGCCCCGCGCGGGACCGCGCCCGGGGTTTTGCACGCCGAAATTTTCGTCTCCCGCGGGCGCGGCGGCCAGCAGCAACGATCCCGGCCGTCGGTCCGGCCCGCCGGACCGTGCCGGGCCAAGCGCTGCATCGACCCGGCGTGGCGCCGCGACCGCGCCGCGCCTCCGCTCCGAGACGCTCCGGGACGACGAGGAGCGGCATCTCCGATCGGATCGTTCCGGAGATCAGGACCCGATCTCGCGCGCTCCGGGGAGATGAACATCCCGAAGCGCGCGATCTTCGCGCCGCCGGGCGCGACCGTCTCCGGCCCGCTTGCCGCCGCGACGGCCCGCGGCGCGGCGCGGATCCCGGGCGCGGCCCGGCCGGAGCGCGGGCCGCGGGCGCGCGGGTGGCGCGCCCGGAACGGCCGCCCGGGCCCTTGCCTTCGACGCCGAGCTTGGCCGACCCTGGACCCCGGCCGCCCGAGTCGCCTCCGCGCCGGGCCGGCCGGAGAGGGGACATCTCATGACATCAGCCGGTCCGCACCGCCGCGCCGTCGCGCTGGCCGCCCTGGCCACCCTGGTTCTCGGCGCGCCGCTCCCCGGCACCGCCCGCGCGGCCGACCGGGAGGTCACCTTCGCCCACCAGGACATGGTGGTGCCGTTCCGCGCCCTGATGGCCTCCGGGGCGATCGAGAAGGCGACCGGTTACACGATCCACTGGCGCAAGTTCGGCGGCGGCGGCGACGTGATCCGCGCCATGGCCTCGGGCAGTGTCCAGATCGGCGAGGCGGGGTCGAGCCCGATCGCGGCGGCCGCCTCGCAGGGGCTCGACATCCAGCTGTTCTGGATCCTCGACGAGATCGCCGACGCCGAGCAGCTCGTGGCCCGCGCCGGCAGCGGCGTGACGGGCGTGGCCGACCTGCGCGGCAAGACGATCGCGGTCCCGTTCGTGTCGACCGCCCACTACCAGCTGATCGCCGCCCTGGCGGAGGCCGGGCTGACGCAGGCCGATGTCCGGATCCTGAACATGCGCCCGCCCGAGATCGCCGCCGCCTGGGAGCGCGGCGACATCGACGCGACCTTCATCTGGGATCCGGTGCTCGCCCGGGTGAAGAAGTCCGGCACGGTGGTGGTCTCGGCCGGCGACCTCGCCCGCCGGGGCAAGGCGACCTTCGACGGACTCGTGGTCGACCGGGCCTGGGCGGCGCGGAACCGCGACTTCCTGGCGACGCTCGTCCGGCTGATCGCCGCCCAGGACGCGGCCTACGCCGCCAAGCCCTGGGGCGCCGACGCGCCGGAGGTGGCGGCGGTGGCCCGGGTCACCGGCTCGGCCCCCGCGGAGGTGCCGGCGAGCCTCGCGGCCTACCGGTTCCCGACCCTGGAGGCGCAGGCCTCGCCGGCCTGGCTCGGGGGCGGCGCCGCCAAGGCCCTGACCGAGACCGCCGCCTTCCTGAAGGCGCAGGGGCGCGTGCAGGCGCTGGCGCCCGACTACGCCCGGTTCGTCACGACGGAGTTCGTCGAGGCGGCCCGGAAATAGCCTGTCGCCGGACCGGAGGGCCCATGATCGAGATCCGCAACCTGAGCGTCCGCTACGGGCAGGGCGCCGACGCGGTCGCCGCGCTGTCGGGGATCGACCTGACCATCGCGCCCGGGGAGTTCGTGGTGGCGCTCGGCGCCTCGGGCTGCGGCAAGACCACCCTGCTCTCGGCGATCGCGGGGTTCCTGGCGCCCAGCGAGGGCCGCATCCTCCTCGACGGGGTGCCGGTCCGGGGGCCGGGGGCCGAGCGGGGCGTGGTGTTCCAGCGCCACGCCCTGATGCCCTGGCTGGACGTGGCCGAGAACGTGGCCTTCGGGCCGAAGATGCGGGGCGTGCCCCGGGCCGAGCGGCGGCGGATCGCCCTGGCGATGCTCGACCTCGTGGGCCTGCCCGACTGCGCCGACCGGAAGGTCCACGAGCTCTCGGGCGGCATGCAGCAGCGGGTCGGCCTCGCCCGGGCGCTCGCCGGAGACCCGCGTGCCCTGCTGATGGACGAGCCGCTCGGCGCGCTGGACGCCTTCACCCGCGAGCAGATCCAGGAGCTGATCCTCGAGATCTGGCACCGGACCGGCAAGATGGCCTTCTTCATCACCCACGACGTCGAGGAGGCGGTGTTCCTCGCCACCCGGCTGGTGATCATGAGCCCGCGGCCCGGCCGCATCGTCGAGACGCTGGACCTGCCCTTCTCCCGGGCCGCGGTCGCCGGCCGCGACACGCGGGCCGTGAAGTCGGACCCCGCCTTCATCGCCGTGCGCGAGCGCGTGCTCGCGCGCATCCGCGGCGGCGCCGACGCGGCGGCCGAGGCCGTCCGATGAGCGCTCTGTCCCGCGCCGCGCCGGACGCGGTCCCGGCCTCGGCGCCGGCCCCGCGGGCGCGCTTCGGATCCCGCCGCGGCGGGATCCTGGTGCCGGCGGCCAGCACCGTCACCGTGCTGTCGGCCCTCGGCCTCTGGCTGGTCGCCACCCGCGCCGGCTGGGTGAAGCCGCTGTTCCTGCCGCCGCCGGAGGCGGTCCTGGCGGCCTTCGGGCAGGCCTGGCGCGGGGAGATCGACGGCGCCCCGCTCGGGCTCCACATCGGCGACAGCCTCCTGCGCGTCCTCGGCGCCTTCGCGCTCGCCGCCCTGTTCGGCATCCCGGCCGGGCTCGCCATGGGCACGAGCCGGATCGCCCGGGGCATCCTCGACCCGCCGATCGAGTTCTACCGGCCGCTGCCGCCGCTCGCCTACCTGCCGCTGATGATCATCTGGTTCGGGATCGGCGAGCTGTCGAAGGTGCTGCTGATCTTCCTCGCCTGCTTCGCCCCGGTGGCGCTCGCCGCGCGGGCGGGGGTGCGCTCCGCCTCGCTCGACCAGATCAACGCCGCGCGCGCCCTCGGGGCGAGCCGCTGGCAGGTCCTGCGCCACGTGGTCTTCCCGGCGGCGCTGCCGGAGATCCTGATCGGCCTGCGGATCGGCATGGGCGTGGGCTGGACCACCCTGGTGGCCGCCGAGATGGTGGCGGCCCAGGCCGGGCTCGGGCAGCTCGTCCTCAACGCCTCCAACTTCCTGCGCACGGACGTGGTGCTGATGGGCATCCTGGTGATCGGCCTGTTCGCCGGCCTGTTCGAACTCGGGATGCGGGCCCTGGAGCGCGTGCTGGTACCCTGGAAGGGAAAACAATAGATCCACGAAGGTCCACTGCATGTTGCTGAGGTTCAACGACTTGCCCTCTGAAATCCTCTCTTGTTCACCTGAGTCCACGGCTACATATTGGACGGAAATTGGACAGGATGTGATCCATGGCCAAGCGCGTCCGCGACGCCGTTCTCGACTCCCCGACGGCGCGCGCGAAACTCAAGCAGCAGACGAAACCTTACTTTCGGTCGATCGATCGCGGCCTTCATCTCGGCTACCGCAAGGGCAAGACCGGGGGCACCTGGGTGGCGCGGCGCTACCTCGGAGACGAGCGATATGCCGTCGAAGCGCTCGGCCGGGCGGATGATCGGCAGGCCGCGAACGGCACGACGATCCTGACCTTCCAGCAGGCGCAGGACCGCGCCCGCGGCAGGGTGAAGGAGGTTGAGGAGGCCGAGCGGATCGCCGCGCTCGGACCGACCATCACGGTGCGGAACGCTATCACAGCCTACATCGAGGCCTGCGAGGTACGGGAGGCGAAGACCAGGAGTGGCTTGGCTCTCCGGCGGCACACCCGCTCCCGGCTCACCAAGCACGTGCTGCGGGGAGACCTCGCTGAGAAGGCTCTTCAGGCGCTCACGGTTGACGACCTTCAGACCTGGCGGGCGGCCGCAGCCACGACAATGACGGACGGCAGCGTCCGCCGGGTCACCAATGATTTCCGCGCGGCGCTGAACGCCTCAGTGCGTCGCCATGCGGCTCAGTTGCCGGCGACGATCAGCACGACGATCCGCAACGGGCTCGCGGCTCAGGCAGCGTCTGCGCCCGTAGCGCGTGAAGCCCAGATCCTGCCGGATGCCGACGTCCGACGCCTCGTGGCCGCGGCGGCTGAGGCGGACGCTGACGGCGATTGGGATGGCGATCTCCACCGCTTGGTTCTGGTGCTGGCGGCCACGGGGCTGCGGTTCTCGCAGGTCACCCGGATGACGGTCGTGGACGTCCAGGTCGAACAGAACCGCCTAATGGTGCCGGTGAGCCGGAAGGGGACGGGCACACGCCACACGTCGCACATCGGCGTGCGCGTCGCCCCGGACGTGATTGCCGCTCTGCGTCCGGCTTTGGTCGGCCGCCGCGGGCAGGAACCGCTGCTGATGCGCCCGCGCTGGCAGAAGGTGACGGTGCGGTATCATCGGAAAGTCGGTCGCGTTCGTTGGGGCGAGGCCTCCGAGATGCTGCGGCCTTGGGCGGAAGTTCTGAAGAGGGCAGGGCTCTCTAGCGACCTCGTTCCCTACGCGCTGCGCCATAGCAGCATTGTCCGCGGCCTGCGGGCCAACCTGCCGGTCCGGCTCGTGGCCGCGCTCCACGACACCTCCACCGCGATGATCGAGGCGCACTACTCCGCCTACATCGTCACGGCCTTGGACGAGCTGGCAGCGCTCGCGGCCGTCTCTCTGGTCACGCCAGTCCCGACGCAACTGCGGAGCGTCGGATGAGTACCAAAGTCAAAATACCTGCTTGGGCGCCCCATGGAGTCGCCTCGCTCTATGAAGTCTTTGGTCTGGACAATATATACTCCCAACGCCTGATCTCAGACAAGAGAATGAAAGATGTCTGGAAGCAGCTTAAGGCTTCAACTAAAAACGCCGACACCGTCATTCCAAGTTGGTATCATCGCTACAACAAAGCCTCGGCAGAAATAAGAAAAGATAATGAGCCTCTAAAACATTTATTCTCGTTCGAACTTCCGGAAGATGTCAGAGATAAAATTTTATCTATAGATGAATGTTGTATCCCGAACACATACGATCAAGGATATCGTGACCTGACTGTCTTTGATTATCTAAGTGCGGCGCTGTTTTTCAGCGTTACAGCCGAGATGATCAATCCCGGACGATCATATCCCTCCAAAGTTTGGGCAGAAACACAAGCAAAACCATATTCAGAGGCCGCAGAATTATGCCGATTTTCAATAGATAATGACCCTTATATCAGACTCAACTTCGAACTAATCGACGCGCTGAAAATTGTAGAAACGTATTTTCAAGACGGCGCCGTAATGCGCAGAATGGAGAGCAATCCACGCGTTGTCCCTCGCGGATTGGGAAGAATTTCTGACGAAAAGCGTGGCCACTACGATCTGGTCTCAAGCATCGTCGAAAGCCTTTTCGGTCCATTTACGGCTGAATTCCCTAAATCAGCCGTGGCAAGAATTGTAGCGGTGACCTTGAACACGGATGACGATAGCAAGGAAAAGGTCAAAGCACTAGGAAAACGGCGCAAGCGGCGCAAGACATCCCGAGACTTGCCGGCCCAACCCGCCGATTGAGGGGGGGCAACAAGGCGAGCGCTTATGGCGTCTCGTAGCGGAAGATAGGCAGAGCTAGCTTCACTCCACCACGGATTTCGTGGGCTCACGGAGTTGGCCCGATGCCTCGCAAGAGTGTTCAGGTTCAGGCGGCCGCGACTGCGGCAGCAGTTCCCCGCACCATTCAAATCGTCCGGTCCGAGGACACCAGCGCGATCAGCGTTCAGGAGTTCTGCGCTCGGAACAAGATCGGCGAGAGTTCTTACTTCTACCTGAAGGCCATCGGCCGCGCGCCCAAGTCAACGCGCGTCGGACGGCGCGTGATCATCTTCCCGCAGGATGAGGCGGCTTGGCGCCAGAGCATCCAGGACAACCCGCTGCCGGCCTCACTGCGCCGAGCGGCTGAAGCCGTCGCCAAGAAGGAGGCCGCTTAACATGAGAAAACCCGCATCGCGGGGCGACACGGGTCTCTCGAATGCTTTCCGGCAAGTCAGCGAAGAGAGATTTACGTCAACTGCCCCGGCTCTTCAAGCCCGCGCCTTGAGCCATCGCTTCGGGCTTTCACCCGCAACAGCGGCAGTCGTCGCCGAACTGGCCTTCCCTCAGATTGATAGTTGGAGGGCCCGCGCATGATCGCGACTGCCGCACCCATCCACATCGCCACCATCAACGGCGTATCAGTTCGCTTTTTCCGCGGGCCGTCCGATGGACCCGACATGCCGTGGCACGCCCACGAGGAATTGCTGGCGGCACTCGCGCTGCCACGTGAGCTGCGCCGCGCCCTGAAGGCGGCGCTTCTGAAGCACTGGAAGGAAGCCTGCCACACGGTCGAGTTCGACGGCGAACCGGTGCTGATCGCGCCGCACTACGTCGCGCAAGGCCTGATTGGAATGGCCCAGCAGGTAGGGAAGGGCGTGACCACCACGCCTGACCTTGTTGACCGCGAATACGCCCATGCCGGCGTCGGCGCGATTAACGCCCTGACGGCGCATCTGCCGGACACGCAGGACAGGTTCGCCTGGGCCATGCAGGCCTTCCGCAATCAGGGAGGTGCGGAATGAACGCGCCGATCCGCAACCCCGATCAGGCGGCGATGCAGGCCCTTACTTTCGAGACCATCGCGGAAGCGGCCAGCATCGCCGCGACCTACGCCCGGACGGCCGTCGACATGGCGATGATCGGCGACAGCCGAGGGATGAACTACGCCCTCCGGCAGGCCGCTATGGCAATCGCTAGCGCCGCAGACGCGGCGGCGACGCTCCGGCCCTCCGGCTCGCGCGGAGGTGCCTGATGTCGGAGCGCTCGTTCAACCGGGCAGCGGTCGACGCAGACCCGTTCTGTGGCTGGCCCGGCCCGGATCCCGACGCCATGCCGGAAGCCAAGCCGGTGATCCGCGCCCAACCCTTTCGGTGGCGGGATCCGGCCACGATCCCACCGCGCGAGTGGGTGTACGGTCGGCATCTGATCCGCAGGTTCCTGAGCACCACGGCGGCGCCCGGCGGCGTCGGCAAGTCCAGCCTCGCGCTGGTCGAGGTCATCGCCATGGTGACCGGCAGGGCCTTGCTGGGCGTGTCGGTCCCGAAGCCGCTCCGATGCTGGTACCTGAACCTCGAAGATCCGATGGAGGAGATTGAGCGCCGCGTCGTGGCGATCTGTTTGCACTACGGGATCAAGCCGGCTGAGATTGAGGGGCGCCTGTTCCTTAACTCCGGCCGGACCACCAGCATCGTCATCGCCACCACCACCCGCGAAGGCACCAAGGTCGCCGAGCCAGTGGTGGAGGGCCTGACCCGCGCCATTCTCGACAACCGGATTGATGTGGTGGTGATCGACCCGTTCGTCAGTTCGCACCGGGTCACCGAGAACGACAACGCCGCCATCGACATCGTCGCCAAGGCCTGGAACCGCGTCGCGGAGGAGGGCAGGGCAGCCGTCGAGCTGATCCACCACGTCCGCAAGGGGCAAAGCGGATCGACGGGCGAGTACACGGTCGAGGATGGGCGCGGAGCCGGCGCCCTGCTGGCAGCCGCCCGGAGCGCCCGCGTGCTCAATCCTATGACTAAGGAGCAGGCGGACCGCGCCGGGCTGCCGACGAACCGTGGCTATTTCCGTGCCGATAACGGCAAGGCGAACCTCGCTCCGCCACCCGAGCGCAGCGAGTGGTTCCACCTCGTGCCGGTCGACCTAGGCAACGGCCCGGTTGGCGGCAGCGATCACGTCGCAGTCGTTGAGCCTTGGCAGTGGCCGGACATGTTGGAAGGCATCACGATTGATCATCTCCGCAAGGCTCAGCATGCACTCAAAGATGGCCGGTGGCGGGAAAATGCTCAATCGAAGGAATGGGCCGGCATACCGATAGCTGACGCACTCGGTATTGACCTAGACACGGCCGGCAAAAACCGTGTGAAAATGATGCTCAAAAAGTGGATTGAGACTGGCATGTTCGAAGTAGTCACGGCAAAAGACAGCAAAGGAAACGATCGACCGTATCTCGAAGTTGGGCAGAATGCCAACTGAGATGGAAATTTATAACCTATTTGATATTTAAATATCTCGTAAATTCATCCGAAATTTTTCCTGATTGAGTAAATACTTCGCTATATTTATCAAATACTCCTCTATAATCACTAGCGAAGACTTGATTTGATCGAATTATAACTATACTGGACAACTTTCCTTTCAACTCCAAATTTTTGCACTCAAGATCACTTATCTTCATGCCCCCATCCATCCCAAGCCAACCCAATTCGCCACAATCCAATCCGCCGCCAAATATAAATTTTATAGCCGCCTTGTTGCTCCCATACATTGGCAGATCCATTACCAATATCATCATAATTTTTGACTCAGCACTCTCGATCACAAAGTAAGGAGAGTTGGGAAATGCTTTTTTGATTGAGGCCAAGCTGTAAGGTGGATTTAGACCGATACCTCCCAGTTCACGAACAACCGTTCGGATATTATATCTTGGAACCAGAACCAAATTTTCGATGATATCATTATTTCTATTGACATACACCAGACCGATGTTGCTTTTGTAGACAGACTCGATCCTTTTATTTCCAATCTTGTCAGTTGTTCTTTCAGCAATTGGCTTCCCGCACAGATCTTCAATTGCACTATTTGTCAGGTATCGATTGGCAAGAATAGTATCCAATCTGTCGCTATCTCTACGGACTTCTCCAAATGGAAGATCTGTTGTAAAATTGTCAGGCAGCTGGCCAATTACAAACTGGAAAAGCTTTTGCCCTTGCTCAGTAAAACTGATCAAGCCAGCCAAAGTGCCAGCGATCCCCACAAATACTGCCTTCGCAGCGCTGAACCGCCCCATCGGTTTGTCGTCCGCCAACTTAGCTTCCCGCCTTATAGCGAAATTGCCGGTTAGCCCCTCACTCTGCAAGGTGTGGTGTGGAGAGGTGTGGAGGTGAGGAGCTAAAGGCCCCATTCCACACCTCCACACCTTCCACACCCCCTTTAGGGGAGTGGAGGTGTGGTGGGGGTGGGCCAGCGGCTTTCGAAGGTGTGGAACCTTGTCGGGCCAAATGGCCAGAGACGGATCCCCTTAGGCGCAACGTCTGCCGCCTCCAAGCTCCGCACATGAGGGCGATCCATCCGGATGACAGATGGCGCGGGATGAGCGCGGGTGGCTTGGATTTGAGGGACGTCGATCCCAGTCACCCCCCGTATTTTAGTTGCGCCAACCGAGCATTTTCCGTCCTTGGGCAAACAAACAGTTCAGTGGAGCCCAGTGAACCGTTACGCACCAATGACTTAGCGGGAGACTTACACTATCTTACCCAACCGATGTCCAATAAGGCGCGCGGATCGGTGGCAGATAGCCCGAGCATTGCAGTTCAGAAGCCGTCGCACCGGAGCCGCGTCACGAACGGCAGCACCTTGCTGCAGAACGTGGACGGGCGTTCGGGCTGGGCGCGGCGCATGCGGGACCTCATGGCGCTGCACCTGTCCGACCTTGGCGGGGAGGGCGCTGTGTCCGCCGCGGAGAAGTCCATCATCCGCCGGGCCGCGACGCTGACCGTCGAGCTGGAGCGGATGGAGGAGCGGTTCGCCACGGACGGCGAGGCCGACGCGGACGCCCTGGACCTCTACAGCCGGACGAGCGGAAACCTGCGCCGCCTGCTTGAGGCTATCGGCCTGAGGCGCCGCCCCCGCGACGTGACCCCCGACCTCCGCGACTACATCGATGCAAGGCCGGCGGCATGAACCTGCTTGAGGCCATGTCCGACCCGAAGCTGTTCGGGCCCTGGTTCAAGGATGCCGACACCTGGGCGGCCTGGAGGGGCTTCGTAGGCTCCCTGTTCGGCCTGCCGCTGTCCGAGGCCGAGGCGACCACCTTCCGGGCCTGTACGGGCCGCTCTGAGGCTCCTGAGGCCGCCAGCACCGAGGCATGGCTCATCTGCGGGCGCCGCGCCGGTAAGAGCTTCGTGCTGGCCTTGATCGCCGTCTACCTCGCCACCTTCCGCGAGTACCGTCAGCACCTCGCCCCGGGCGAGCGGGCAACTATTCTGATCATCGCCACGGACCGGCGGCAGGCTCGGACGATCTTCCGGTACATCCGCGGCCTGCTGACCGAAGTGCCGATGCTGGCCCGCATGATCGAGCGGGAGACGGCCGACGAGTTCGACCTCACCAACCGCGTCACCATCGAGGTCGGCACCTCCTCCTACCGTGCCGTCCGCGGGCGCACCCTCGCTGCGGCTCTGTGTGACGAGCTAGCGTTCTGGCCGTCCGACACCTCGGCCAGCCCCGACTACGAGATCCTGGACGCCCTGCGCCCCGCGATGGCGACGATCCCGAACGGGATGATGCTGTGCGCCTCCTCGCCCTACGCGCGGCGTGGCGCTCTCTACGATGCCTTCCAGCGCTACCACGGCCGGGACGATGCCCCCGCCCTGGTCTGGCGCGCCGCGACGCGGACGATGAACCCGAGCGTGCCACAGCGGGTGATCGACGAGGCCCTGGAGCGGGATCTCCCGAGCGCGTCGGCCGAGTACCTGGCCGAGTTCCGCAGCGACGTTGAGAGCTTCATCACCCGCGAGGTGGTGGAGGCTGCGATCTCCCGCAGCGTGGTCGAGCGAGCGCCTCTGTCGAAGGAGTCCTACTTCGCCTTCGCGGATCCGTCCGGCGGCGCCTCGGACTCCATGACGATGGCGATCGTCCACCGGGAGGGCGACCGCATCGTTCTCGACGCGGTGCGGGAGCGGAAGGCCCCGTTCAGCCCCGAGGCGGTGGTCTCGGAGTTCTCGGACCTCCTGAAGCGCTACCACCTCAGGAAGGTGGTCGGCGACCGGTACGCGGGCGAGTGGCCTCGCGAGGCGTTCCAGCGCCACGGGATCACCTACGAGCCGGCTGAGAAGCCGAAGAGCGCGCTCTACCTCGACCTGCTGCCGAAGCTGAACAGCGGCGAGATCGACCTCCTCGACGTGCCGCTGTTGACGACGCAGCTCATCACCCTTGAGCGCCGCACGGCCCGCGGCGGGCGGGACAGCATCGACCACGCCCCGGGGGCACACGACGACCTCGCGAACGCGGTGGCGGGAGCGGTGGTCGGCATCGGCAGCAAGCCCAAGCCCCTCATCGTCACGCCCGAGCAGGCTGCGTCCTTCGCGCGCCCCGGCAGCGCCATGCGCTCCCGCGCCCGCCTCCGCTACGGGAGCCTGCGCTGATGCCGATGAGGACCATCATCCATCGCAAGCCGACGACGCGGATGGACCCGTTCTCCCGTGCGGTCATGCGCGAGTTGAACAGCCGCGTCCTGGTCGGCATCCCCGGCGACAGCATGCATCCCGGCGAGAAGGGCGAGGCCCCGATCAGCAACGCCGTGCTCGGCTACCTCTTCGAGCACGGCCAGCCGGAGAAGAACCTCCCGGAGCGTCCGCACCTCGTGCCGGGCGTGGAGAGCATCCGCGATCAGGCAGCCGAACGGCTGCTCAAGGCTGCCAAGGCCGCGTTTATGGGCGACCTCGACGCGCCGGAGAAGGCCCTTCACGCGGTCGGGCTCATGGCGGTGGCGGCTGTCCAGCAGCAGATCACGGACGGGGCGCTCGCGCCCCTCGCCGAGCGGACCATCAAAGCCCGCCTCCGTCGCGGCCGGACGGGCACCAAGCCCCTTATCGACACGGGCGCCTATCGCCGCTCGTTCGCGTACACGATCCGGCGCGGCAACGCGGCCTTGCCCGACAATAGCTAGACTTTGACAGTAAAGGAACGGCGATGGCCTATCGTGTGGCTTTATACAGCGCAGAAGCTCTCACTATTGACGGCCGCCCGTGCCGCCGCTGGCCTGCTGCGGCCTACACCGGCATTGCCAATGATCAGCGGTACTTCGCCATCGTCCAGCCGGTGAACCTGATGTCTGCGTCCTGGGCGCCGGCCTCGGCTGTCACCGGCAATCCGGCGGACGGCGGCGTGATCGAGCTGCACGCACCCACGGAGAAGCCCTCCGACGTGCCGCTGTCCAACTTCGTCCCCTGGAACCCGCCAGGCAACTGAAGGAGAGGCTGATGCCCGATAGTCCCATGAAGTTTTGCGCCTCGATGACGAAGTGCAGCAAGGCCTACACGGTCGGCGCACCCGGCACGGTGAAGATCGCGCACGACAACGCACCGATCGACGAAAGCAAGATCAACGGCATTCTCACCTTCCTGTCGAGCAAGCTTTCGGAAGGCGACTTCGCGACCGTCACCGACATGCTGGACGACGTGATCGACAAGGCCGAGGACCTGAACCCTACCAAGCGCATGGCTGCCGACGCTCTGCCGGCCGCGACGCGCCGCATTGTGCGTCGTGCCGTCCGTGGCCCGCTCCTCGGCTACGACGCCCGCCCGGCGGGTATGGGCATGGCGGTCGACGCGCAGCGCGAGGCCGAGGTGAAGGCCGTGCTCCCGAACCACGACCGGCTGAAGCTCGGCGGATCCTTCGGCTACGCGGCGCCGATCCCGCCGAAGCCCTCGCGGCCGCTCACGACCGCCACGCGCGCCGAAGTCGAGCGCGAATTCCCGAACATGTTCAAGGGGAGCTGAGCACCATGCCGAAGGCAGCCCTGACCCTGATCCCGCCCGCACGCACGCCCGAGCGGCAGCGGCTTGCAGACGCCATCACCGAACGTGATCGCCGGCTGGCCCTCGTCGCAGCCAAGCGTGCCGAGATCGAGGCCGCCGACAAGGCCCGCTGGCCCCTCTATGGCCGCCAGGAGGATCTTGAGGAGGAACTCCGCAACCTCGGAGGCCTCGCAAGCCAGAACGATCGCCGGGATGCGCTGCTCCGCGGCGAGAGCTTCGCCGGCACTGGCAGAGCCGCGGAGGCTCGCGCCGAGCTGGCCGCCGTCAACGATGAAATCGCGGCTTCCAAGAAGGCGGCGGCCGAGCTTGAGACTGATCTTCAGCTTCTGGAGACGCCGTGCGCGCTATCCCAGATGGCCGTTGACGACGCGATCAAGGCGGTTCTTGAAGCCGACCCGACGCGGGCGGCTATCATCGAGGAGCTGCTACGGCTTCAGCCGCGCGTGACGATGCTCCGACGCGCCGCCAACGCCACCTTCGGGTTGTGGGACCCCGGCGCCGGCTACTCGCCGAGCAGTTCGACGGCCCTGCCGTGCCCCTGGCAGGCCGCGCGCGACCGCCTCGCTTCCGATCCCGATGCCCGGCTTCCCATGCCGGACGACGTGTTCGCCGAGCCGCCACCGCGCTCGGCAGCCTGACGCAGTGCGATCACCGGCACGTCGACAGGGCGGGTGCCGGCCGCGCAGCGAGTGCGGGGTGAGCTTCACCCGCACGGCGCCCAGCCGCTGAGTGGCGCTCTCCAAGTAACCGGCGGCAGACGGGGCGAACAGCCGATGGTCCCGCACCCGACAAAGCCTCCGGCGCGCACGACGTGCCGGGGGCGCCTGCCCGGGAGACTGAGATGACGCAGCAGTACCTCCGCACCGTCTCGGTCGAGATTGAGGGCGGAAAGACCTTCACCTACCGGGGCGACGAGAACGGCGGCCAAGGGCTGCGGATCACGTTCGAGACGACGCAGAAGGATGCGAGCACGCCGAACGTGGCGCGCATCGGCATCTTCAATCTGGCAGACAGCAGCACGCAGCCGGCCTTCTACGTCGGAAAGACCGTGACGCTGAGCGCCGGCTATGTCGGCAGCTCCATCTATGTGCTGTTCAAGGGGCAGATCCTGCAGGCTCGGAACCTGCGCGCCGACGTGACGGACAAGGTCCTCGCGATCCTCGCCACGGATGGCAGCGAGCCGCGCAACTACGCCGTCGTCAATAAGACCTTGTCGGCCGGGCACACGCACTACGACAGGGCGATGGCCTGCTTTGAGCCCATGAAGGCGCTCGGCATCACCCTCGGCTACATCGACAAGGATGCGCTCTCCAAGGTCAAGTTCCCCCGCGGAGCAGCACTGTTCGGCGGCGCCAAGGACTGGCTTCGGCAGACGAGCGCCGCCACGCGCACCTCATGGTCGATCCAGAACGGCAAGCTGCAGATCCTCGCCAACGACAAGGCGCTACCGGGCGGTGAGATCGTCCTGAACAGCCGCACCGGCTTGGTCGGCCTGCCGGTGCAGACCATCCAGGGCATTGAGGGCGCCGCGCTGCTGAATGGTCAGATCGTGCCGGGTCGTGTCGTCCGCATCGATCAGAAATCCATTCAACAGGCCGAGTTCGATCCAAGCATCACCGGCGCCCCGAACAATGCTCAACTGCAGCAGTTCGGCTTGTCTACGGACGGCCGCTACAAGATATTCTACGTCGGACACCTCGGCGACACGCGCGGCGAGCCGTTCTTCACTAACTTCATCGGGGTCGCCATGTCGGCCGGCTCCATTTCCCCGGCCATGGCCGCCCGCGGAATAGGGACGCCGAACTGATGACGACTGATCCGGAACAGACCTTCCTCGCCTCGCCGCAGTGGCAGGCAGCCCTTGAGGGCGCCCGCGAGGGGTTGGCCCTGAAGGGGTTCACGGCCGACGACGACACCATCGGGACGGTCGCCATGTCGGTGCTGGTCCGGTTCATCGGGGCCGGCGGGTACGAGGAGGCCGCCGTCCTGGAGACGATGGCCATGGTCCTGTCCGTCACGGCGAAGTTGAAGCCGCCGACCGACTCCGACACACAGCACTAAGGGGGGAATGACCATGGACGATTGGCTAAAGTCATTCTCCGTCGCGCTCGGCTTTCAGGTCGATGCCGGCTCGCTCAACACCGCCAAGAAGTCGATCGCCGACTACGAAGCCGCCGTGAAGTCCGCCGAGAAGCGGATCGAGGATGCCCGGTGGGCGGGAGCGAAGTCCGAGCAGGAGATCGCCAAGCTCACCCGGGAGACGAACCTCAGGGAAGCCAAGGACGCCCTAGCCGCCGCACAGCAGCGTGAGAAGGCCGAGGCCGAGCAGCTTCGGAAGCGCGAGCAGCACGCCAAGGAGTTCTCGGCAGCGTGGAGCCGGATGGCGCTAGCCGCAACCGCGGCGGCCACGGCCATCAGCTACGCCGTGAACCGCGTCACACAGGCGTTCGACAGCCTCGGGTTCGTGTCTGCGCGGACCGGCGCCTCGGTGCAGAGCCTCAACTCGCTCGGCTACGCTTTCAAGCAGGTCGGCGGCTCCTCTCAGCAGGCGGTCAGCGCGGTCGAGAAGTTTGCACAGGCCTTGAGGACGAACGACGGCCTCAAGGGCTATGTGAAGAGCCTCGGCATCGACACGACCAAGGACATGGCCGATCAGCTCCTCGACACCGTCGATGCGCTGTCGAAGCACCAGTACCAGGTCGGCAGCCGGGAAGCCGGAATGCTGGGCATCTCGGAGGAGGACTACCAGCTCCTGACGCAGTACGCGGCCAAGGTGAAGGAGTACCGGGCCGAGTACGATGCCACGACCAAGGCGCTTGGGGTCAACAGCAAAGAGGCCGCCGACGCCTCCATGGCGTTCCAGCGGTCGCTGAACCGGCTCACGGCGACAGCTTCGGCGCTGGGCGACAAGCTCATGGTGAGCCTCGCACCAGCCCTAAGGAACATCGTCGACCGCTTTCAGGAGTGGATCCGCTCGAACCCCGAGAAGGTCGAGCACATCATGGACGGCATCTCCAAAGCCGCCATCTGGCTCGCGGAGAAGATCGGCGCCTTTATCACGGCGATCACCGGTAGCGACGGAGAGGCCTTCATCAAGCGGTGGGACGTCTTCGCCGAGCGGGTCGAGCGCGTCGCGCACAACGTCGAGCGGATCGTCTCCGGCCTCGTGCGCCTCATCGGCTTCGTGGAGCGGTTGAGCGGCACGCGCACGGTTCTCGGAGACGGCTCGCGCACGGCTGACATCCTCAATCGGATGCGAGCCGAGCAGGAGGGCGGGGCAATCGGCTACGCGACGCCTGGCACGGTCCGCGATGACCGTTCGTGGTGGCAGCGCCATGCGCCCCGATCACTCGGCGGTCGCGACGCACCGGCCCCGACCGGCGGCACGCCGAGCGGCAGTTCTGCCGGCAACCTGACGGCTCTCATCGACGCGGAAGCGGCCCGCGCCGGGATCGATCCGCGCATCATGCACGGGATCCGGGCTGGAGAGAGTGGCAAGCGCCAGAATGGCAACGATCCGGCGGCGGCCTACGACAAGAAGGACGACGCGCTGGAAAGCTCGTGGGGCCCGTTCCAGCTCAACCGCCGTCGCGGCCTCGGCGTGCAGTTCGAGAAGGAGACCGGCCTCGACGTCCGGGATCCGCGTACCATCCCGGATCAGGTCCGATGGGTGGCCGAGGGGCTGAAGAAGAACGGCCGCGGGTGGCTTCGCAACTGGATGGGCTATCACGGCGATCGCGACGCCGACCCGCGCTGGGGCGACTCTGGCTATGTGCCGTCGCCGCAGCCGGCAGGAAGCAGCCAGGTCGCGGGCGGCGCTCATCCGCTCGCCGGGGTGGGGCGCGTGTCGTCCGACTATGGGATGCGGACGCACCCGATCCTTGGCGGGAGGCGGATGCATGCCGGCATCGACCTCGCTGCGCCGGCCGGGACCAGCGTGCAGTCGATGACCGCAGGGCTCGTGAGCATCAGCCCGTCCGGTGACGTGACCATCAAGCAGGGCGACGGGTCGTCCACGACCTACCGGCATGTCGTGGCGAACGTTGCAGATGGCGCCCGCGTAGCGGCCGGACAAGTCATCGCGCAGTTGCGTGCGCGAGATCCGCGCTCGACCGGACCGCATCTCCACTTCGAGGCGCGGGACAAGGACGGCAATCTGATGGATCCGAAAAGCTTGCTCGCTCCGATCCCGGCGTCGCAGCGCGCGCAGGCGGCGGCCAAGGCCGACTTCTCGCGGAGCCGGATCGCGCCTCGGATGGATCCCGGCGGCTTTGACGTGAATGCGCTGACGAAGCCCGCTCCCCTTGGCTCGCCGGCCATCCAGAACAGCACTACAACCAACCGCGCGGTGCATCAGACGATCAACAACACGACGACGATCACCGGGGCGGATCGGCCGCGTGAAGCCGCTCGCATCATGGAAGCGGCCTTCGGCAACATGCACGGGTTGGCGCTGCGGAACGCCCAGTCCGCAGTCGCCTAGGCTCCGCAGGCCCGCTTCATCGGCAGAGGGATGCCGTTCCGCTTTTTCGCGAACAGGCGATCGACGGCATCTCCGACCGTGAACCTCGGATCAAGCTGGCATTCTGCCCGAACCTGTCCGGTAGTGGTGCAATAGCTGACGTACGGCTCAAACCCGTCGTAGGCAGACACGTAGGCCTCCACGGCCTCGCCGACCTCAATCTGCCGCTTGCCTTGCGGGTCGGCGATGAAGGCGCGGCAGGGATAGGCTCGATAGGAGGCAAAGGCGTTGTCTGCCGGCTGCGCGCGGACGCCGGTTGCAACAGTAGCGAGGATCACGGCGGCGAGGGCGTAGCGCATCCCATCAAGATAGCTATCCAGATGAGAGCGTCGAGCCCCAAGCTGAGGTTGCGCGCAGACCCATCGTACGGACCGCGACCGAACATCGAACGAAGGCAGACTTGTGCTTTAGGAGCCCGCTGACGGCCGTTTCCATGGCAAGCGGATCAGGCAGGAATTTCTGCAGAATGGCCGTCAGCGGCCCGCGCTGTGGATCCTACGGGCCACACGACCTTGACTCTTGCTTATTGAGTCAGCAAACATTGCCGTTGAGGTTAACCTAACCTCAAAAACGACGAAAGCCGGGCTGCGACCCCCGGCCTTCGTCACAACCGCAATGGGTCCTGGAGGACTTGCGGCTGGTGCTTATCAGCACGTGCATTCTGCGCGTGGGCGGCCGGTTGTCAAGTTTTCCGGGACCCTCCTTTCGAGGGACCCACTATGTTGAAACCTGACCGTTCGCCCTGCCACCGCCTCACGTTCGAGGAGGCGGTTGAGGTGCAGATGCGGCTCATGGCTGGCGAGATGTACAGCCGGATCGCCGCTGCCTACGACGTCAACCAGGGCCGGATCGCCGACGTGAAGTTCGGCCGCCTGCACCCCACCAGCTACGCGGAGGCAGCTCGCCGCTTGGGTCGGTGATCGCGAAGGGGCGCTTACCAAGGGCGCCCCTTCTTCAAGAACGGCTGAGTCGTCTCAGTTTCTACTGCAAACATCGGGATGATATCGAGACAACATCCCAACTATGCAACCTGTTTGTAATCCTTTGGTAGAATTAATCGATATTACATCTCTTTGAGGTGAAGATAAAGTTGTTTCGCATTTTGCGGTTCCGCTATACACCCAAAACCAAACACCTTTTCTACCATTCGCCTCGACCACATAACCTTGACCAAGTACCGAGTCTGAAAAATGCCATGAGTCATCGAAGGTAATAATTCTTCCGCCGCCAGCATTCCACGACCCAGATATTTGCTCCTTCAACGGCATATCCTTGGGCGGCCATTGATCTGGAAAAAATTTATGCCAAGTGTTATCTATAAAATCTCCAATCGTAGTCACATTGGTTATAACTAGTGCGGCAGCGCCGATTAATTCTGCTATAGTCCTAAATGATAATGGATTTGAAAGGGGCCTTCCTTTTTCGAGTCCTTGGCTTTGTTCATCTGCCTGAGACATATGCCGACCCGTTTCAAATGACTTTTTATAATAAGCTCAATCGACAAGTTGGAGCATTCAACTTCGCTGTATAAAACCTTCTGTAGTAAGCCACTCCGAGAGCACATGACGGATCGCCTCTGGCCGGGATGGCTTCGGATCGGGCTGAGCCGCGATCCACGCGTCTAGAGGACTAAGCAGCGGCGGTGCGACGCGCACCATGATCGGAGTGGCGTCTACACGAGGCCGACCGCCCTTACTCCGGGTTTTTGATATTGACAACGCCATAGGTAGACAATATCAGAAACAGCACGGGCCGCCAAGGTGCTACCAACACCAAGACGGCCCTGACCACGCAACGCTGTCCGGAGAGACCGTCACATGGCTATCCACCACCCTACACCGCCCCTCGGCGGCGGTGAACGCCCGCGCTTGCCTTCAGCACAGGTAGGACCGGTCACGCAGGCCATCCGCGCGATGCGGACCGCCGAGCATGGCCCGCGCAATTTTGCGCAGCCCCTCCCTCACGGCATCCGCGCGCTGTCCCGCGCCGAGGTCGAGGACCTGATCGGCGGCCTGATCGACCTCCTCGACGCGATGGACGGCGACGCCTCCGCGGTCGACAGCTTCGGAGGCCGGGCATGAAGGAGCGCAATCCGGCCTTGCACCCTCTCTTGAAGCTGGAGGGCGATATCGCGGACGTGTTCCGCTACGGGCAACTCCTGTCCGTCGTGGCGGGGTGCGAGCACCAAATCGACAACGCGATGCTCAACACCATCGCTACGCCGCTGATGGAGGCTGGCAAGCGGCTGAGCGTCTACTACCGGGAGGCTGTCACGGCCGCGCAGGAGGGTATCCAGTGATGGCCTCCACCCGCCGCGCCGCCCTCGGCGCCATCCTCGCGGCCCCACTGGCGTCTGTACCCTCGGTCGCCGCTCAAGCCGTCCTGCCGGACCATGAGGCCCGGTTCCTTGCCATCGCCCCGCAGTTGGTCGCGATGTTGGACGAGTACGATCGTCTCGCGTCGCACTACAAAGCGGCCTACGAGGCTTGGTCTCAAGCGAGACGAGACTTCGTCATTCCGCAGTGGCCAGAGGCAGAGAAGCTGCCCGAGTGGCGGGCATACTGTGTCGCCCGAGAGCCGGCGGACGCTCTCTTTGTTCGTATCGAGGAGCTTTACGACCCAACCGAGGAGTCGGATGCGCAGGCGTTCACGACGCTGCCGGCGATCATGGCGCGTCTCCGCTACGCCCTGACTTTCGAGGAGTGGACCGACGAGGCGATGGCCGATGTGCGCGAGTATCTGCGGAGGCATCCGCTATGCGCCTGATCTACGCCTTCCTCGCGGTCCGGATGCTCCGGCTCGCCCGCTTCGACCTGTTCAGGCACGAGCTGCTAATGGCTGACGCGGATGCTGCTCTCGCTCGTTCACGGGATCGAGTGCGCCTCGCCGAAGCCCTGGCAGCTCGGGCGGACCTGCCGTCGCTGGCGGCCGGGCGGTGACCCAGGGTGGGGGATGTGTCCTCCACCTTGCACTCCGAACAGACCGGAACGCTCAGCTATCTTATGTTCAATTGGGCGCGAACGGATCGGGGCTGAACGGGGCACAACCCCTCAACATCCTCAATCACCAAGCTGAGCAGCAAACACGACACCGTGTCGCTTTTGGCAGAACGGAAACGGTTTCCGTTTTGCCGAAATCCACGCCCGCCATCTGGCGGATTGAGGAGCACACCAGGGTGGCGGACGTGGAGGTCGAGCTGCGTCGACTACCAGACGATATGTCAGCCAACTTCAGGCGTTCCGCATCATTTGACGCGTTCGTGGGCGCGCCCACGGTTTCGTGAATACGGTCGCATACAAGCGCATCCACGCCCGCCCTCGACAGCTTGAGGGGCACATCTGCGGGCGAGCGTGGAGGCCGACCGAAGCCGACCGCGTACCGGTACGAGGCTGCCAAGCGGCGGCTTTAACATGGATGGGTTTTGCATCGACTGTCCCCGGCATCCACGCCCGCCCACGACGATCGGGTGTTGAGAAGGGCGGGCGGGCGCGGAGGTCGATCCAGGGTCGACCAGTAGACGATACTGCAACCTGCCCGGGTAGTCCTCAACCCGAGCGACAGATCCCCACGAACGTCGCTCGCGCAGCCGGTGCGGGCGGCAAACTCCACCACGGTCCAAGAAGGCTTATTGGACAACGGTTGGACGAGAGAGAGCCTAGAGTCTGGCAAGCCATTGCAAAACAACAGCAATTTTTACGGTGCCCTCGTTCGATCTGTGCCCTGGAAGGGCAGAAACTAGCGCCGCCGCAGCACCTGCTTGAGCCGGCTGTCCGCGTGCGGATCGACGTAGTGCAGCAGGGCGGTGGCCCGGATCGCGTCGGACGCGCAGGGCTCGTTCGTGTGCAGCGAGCGGTAGCCCCAGAAGAAGTAGAGGCTTCCCGGCTTCAGCGACAGGCGGATCACGCGGTTGCTGCCGCGGTCGTAGGCGCGGGTCAGGAGCGTCTGCGCGAGCGGATTGTCGACCAGCACCTTGTCCACGAGGTTGACGAGGTAGCTCCGACGCAGCGGGCGGGTGTTCGGGTGGATGATCAGGCGCCCCGGGGACCCGTGGTCCGGCATCGTGATGGGGATGAGGGCCGTGAGCACGTAGGAGTCGAAGTGGAAGCGCATCGAGTGCGTCCTGGCGCCCCCTCCCGTTAGGCAGCGCAGGATCTGGTAGAAGCCGACATCCGGCGCGGGCCGTCCCACGGCGCTCTCGTAGATGCCGCGGCACAGGGCGTTGAAGGCCGGGTCGTCCGGCAGGGCGGCCAGGAACGTGCCGCCGAGATCCTTCGTCCCGGCGAAACCCGCGTACTCGCCGCCCTTCGCGGCGACCGCCCGCGCGACGAAAGCCTGCGCGACACGCAGGTCCTCCGGGCTCACGTAGTCCTCGAGAACCGCGTAGCCCCGTGACGTGATCTGCTGTGCAATCGCCCCCGCGACCGGTCCGGAGGGGGCCTTGAACATGTAGCTCATGGGACCGTACCTTGCCGACGCGCGCCGCACGACGCCTGAGAGCCGGTAAATCCGCTACCAAGAACACTATCTAAGCCTATACAACCCAATTCGGCAATCGTTAACCGGCATAAATAGCTGCACGGGATGGCGCAATTTGCGCCATTACTGCACAGTCCGCCGGAGCAGCTGGATTCGTTCTCGCGGCGCGGCGATGGATGGTTCCGCGCGGAGGCTCTGTGGATCGACGGAGCCTGCCGTCTCGCGTGGGTCTCTGCATCCACGTCCGCGTCCCGACAAGATGTGGGGCCCATCAGGCAGCGGACGTGGAGGTCGGCAGAACCAACCCGTCCTTGATCGCGTCGGCCCGCGCGCCGGTCGCCCTCATTTGATGTGCTGACGAACCGCCCTCGGCCTTCGCGCGGATGTCCAGGGCGCGCCCGATCCGCTCCGGGTCGGGGGCGGCGCCGGTTCCGCTCCTGCCGGCGTAGATCAGGTGCCGGCCAGTGGAAGGGAGGCCCGTCACCGCGCGAAGCAGAAGAAAATTCTCTTCCAGCCCTCCGCTCAACTCTGGCGGAAGCCTAGGGCCGGCCAACCGGACATGGAGAGACAACACATATATTTGAATACAAGATCTTTACGAACATTTATATTACGCTAAAACGAATTAGGCAGGATCACACGCGTCGTGCAGCATCGCCTCTGGCTGCGGTGAGATCGGGGATGTCTCGGATGGACCACGCGGACGACGTCGTATCCGAGGCGGCGCTCGTCGCGGCGCTCGAGGCCTCCGGCGGCGTCGGCTTCTGGATGTGGGACATCCGCCGGGACGAGGCGCGGGCCGATCCGGTGAGCGCCCTGCTGTTCAACATCAGCCCGGCCCGGTCGCGGGCCGGGGTCAGCCTCGCCGAACTCCTGAAGGCCGTCCATCCGGACGATCAGCCCCATATCTCGCAGGTCATCCTGGACTGTGTCCGGACCGGCGGCTCCTACACGGCCGAGTACCGCGTCCGCTCGCCGGAGGGGCGGCTGCGGTGGCTGTTCACCCGCGGGCACTTCTACTTGGACCAGGACGGGCGGCCGACCACCGGACGGGGCGTGATCGTCGAGATCTCGGACAGCAAGTCGGCCGGCGCGGCCTTCGCGGAGCGCGACGGGGTCACGATCGACGATGCGCTCAACCGCACCGCCGACCTCTGCCTGTCGCTGCACAACACCGTCTCGGCGCTCGGCGACACCGCCCTGGTGGCGCTGGCCGAGACGCTGCTCCTCGAGACCGGCAAGCGGCTCGCGGAGCGCCAGCGCGCCGAGCGCAGCGGCGCCCTGCACTGAGCGGGGCGTCCGCTAGAGCTCGCGGATCTTCCGCTCGATGCGCGCCGCCTCGGCTTCGTCGACCTCCACCGGCCGGCCGGTATCGTTCGGCAGGCCGGGCCCCGTCTGGGCGATGGTCTCGTCGCGGGGGCGGGCGCTCGGGCCGTCCGAGAGCGGCGGCTCCTTCGGGCGTTCGCGCTCCTGGTCCATCGCCATCCTCCAGGTCCGAGACCGCGCCCCGGCCGGATGCCGGGCGCGCCTCACAGGACCAGAACCCCGCGCGGCCCCGTCCGGGTCCCGGCGCCGTGCCGTCCCGCTCGGGACCGGCGCACGCCCCGCGCGGTGACGGGGCGGGGCCAGGCCCGCGCGGCCGGGTGGCCCCGCGCCTGCGACCTTCCGACCGGAACTTGGCCGTGCGGCACCCGTGTTTGCCGGTTGAAAGAGCCCCGGGCTCGCAACCACTGAGAGGTGAACACCATGACCATGGACGCCCGCGAGATCTACGTCACGGCCCTGAAGAACACCCATGCTGTGGAGATGCAGGCGCTGCAGATCATGGAGCGGCAGGTCGAGCGCCTGGAACGCTACCCCGAGATGGAGCAGGCCCTGCGCCGCCACATCGAGGAGACGCACGGGCAGCGCCACCGGCTGGAGGAGGCGCTCCAGAGCCTGGGCGACAGCCCCTCGACCCTCAAGGAGGGCTTCCTCGGCTTCGTCGGCAACATGATGGCGCTGGGCCACACGCCGGCCCAGGACGAGATCCTGAAGAACACCTACGCCAACCACGCCTTCGAGAATTTCGAGATCGCCGCCTACGAGTCGCTGCTCACCATCGGCGACGCGGCCGGCCAGCAGGGCCACCGGACGGCGTTCGAGCAGTCGCTGAAGGAGGAGCAGGCCATGGCGGAGGCGGTCCGCAAGCTGATCCGCCCGACCACCGAGCGCTACCTCTCCCTGACGACGTCCGGCGCCAAGGCCGACCGCTGAGGTCCCGCCGTCCCCGCCCCGAGACGGGGCGGGGACGGCGCCCTCGTGCACCTTCACCCCTTCCCGAGCCACGTCGAACCGGCCTGATCGCGCGCCCATGGACACCGGAAGCCGCCCATCGACGGACAGCCCCCGGCCGGAGCCGGGATCCCCCGGCGGAGCCCTGGGACGTGGCTGCGTCCATCTCTGCGTCGACATGCAGCGCATGTTCGCCGAGTCGACCGACTGGCAGACGCCGTGGATGAACCGCGTCCTGCCCCAGGTCTGCCGCCTCGCGGCGGCGCACCCGGAGCGGACCGTCTTCACCCGCTTCATCCCGGCAGCCCGGCCGGGCGAGGGCCGCGGCACCTGGGCGACCTACTCGCGGCGCTGGGCCGGCATGACCCGGGAGCGCCTCGACCCGGGTCTGATCGACCTCGTCCCGGATTTGGCCCGGCTGGCTCCGCCCGCCGAGATCGTCGACAAGACCGTCTACTCGCCCTGGCTGGAGACCGGCCTCGACGCGCGCCTGAAGGCGCGGGGCGTCGACACCCTGATCGTCACGGGCGCCGAGACCGACGTCTGCGTGCTGGCCGCCGTGCTCGGCGGGGTCGATCTCGGCTACCGGATCGTGCTGGCCACCGATGCCCTTTGCAGTTCCTGCGACGAGGCGCACGACGCCCTCCTGCTGATGTACCGGATGCGCTACGGCCACCAGGTCGAGACGATGACGACCGCCGAGATCCTCGACCGCTGGCACTGAGCCGGCCGCCCGCCTGCCCGCCGGGCCCGAACATTCGCCCTGTAATGGCCAAGCTCAGGCGAGTTCTCCGCCGGGTGCCGCCGGCCTTCCCGGTTCACGAACACTCGATCCGTGCGCTCGCGCACGCGAAAAACAGTCGCAACGCATGAACCAGCGGCCGGCGCGACCGTTATGATCCTGAACACGGTTCCGGAGGAAAGGTTATGGCCAAGCACGAGATCCTCGGCTACTTCGAGCACCGCCGCGACGGAGCCTGGGTCTGCGTCCGTCCCTTCACCCTGACCACTCGGGATGCCAGCGTCGACATCCGTCAGGGCATGCGCTTCGACTACGGCAAGCGTGTCGGGGGCGTCGATCTGGCCGAGTACCTTGAGCGCCTGGGCTCGCAGTTCGGGTCCTGAGAGAGCGGCCGCCGGCCCGCCACACAGCGCAGATCCTTCGACGCGGCGCCGGGCGTGACCCCGGCGCCGCGTCGCGTCGTTCCGGCCCCGTTCAGGCGCCCCCCCACTGCATCGTCAGGCCACCGTCGACCACCAGGGTGTGGCCGGTGACGTAGGCGGCGTCGTCCGAGGCGAGGTAGAGGATCGCCCGGGCGATCTCCTCCGGCTCGCCGGCCCGGTGCCACGGGATCCGCTCCAGAGACTGGTCGAGAACCTCCCGCTTCTCGAACCGGTCGGCGGTCATCGGCGTCTCGATCAGGCCCGGGGCGACGTTGTTGACGTTGATCCGGTCCTCCGCGAGTTCCCGCGACAGCGACCGGCAGAGGGAGCCGAGCCCGGCCTTCGACATGCCGTAGGGGGCGCTCTCCGGCGTCGGCAGGTGCTGGGCCACGGAGGAGACGAACACGATCTTGCCGTTCCCGCCCTGCGCCCGGCGCATCCGGATGAAGGGGCGGGCGCAGAACAGCGGCCCCATGAGGTTCACCCGCAGGATCCGCTCCAGCACCGCGTCGTCCATCTCGGCGACCGGCATGCCGCTCATGGCCTGCCCGGCATTGGCCACGAGGATGTCGAGGGTGCCGAACTCGCTGCCGATGCGGTCGAAGGCCGCCGTGACCGCCGCCGGGTCGCCGACATCGAGCTGGAGCACCAGCGCCCGGCGGCCCGCGGCCTCGACCCGCGCGGCGGTCTCCCCGATGCCGTCGGCGTCGCTGTGATAGGTGATGGCGACGTCGGCGCCCGCGCGGGCGAGCAGCTCCGCGGTCGCCTGCCCGATGCCGGAATCGGCCCCGGTGACCAGGGCACGGGTGTCGGTGAAGCTCATCGCGGATCTCTCGCTGGCGCCGCCGTCGCGGCCGGGTGCCTGGGCAATGGGTGTCGCCGGGGCCGGTTCCGGGCGCGCGCAGCCGCCGCAGGGGAACCCGATCCGGGTTCGCGTCTTTGACGCTCCGCCTCCGCATGGCCTAGTGAGGACGCATGTCCCTGGAAGTTACGATCCCCTCGCTCGCGGAGGAGTGCGCGCCCGACACGCGGAGCCGCATCCTCGCGACGGCGGACGCGTATTTCCGGGAGATCGGCTACCAGAAGACGACCGTGGCCGACATCGCCCGGACGCTGAAGATGAGCCCGGCCAACGTCTACCGCTTCTTCGAGTCGAAGAAGGCGATCAACGAGGCGGTGCTGGAGCGGCTGATCGGCGAGAGCGAGGCGGTGATCCTCGGCATCGCCGACCGGCCCGGCCTCGACGCCGCCGCGCGCCTCGCGGCGGCGATCGAGGCCCTGCATCGCGACTGCACCCGGCGCTGCGAGACGTTTCCCCGCCTGCACGAGATGATCGAGGCGGCGATGGCGGAGAGCTGGGACGTCTGCCGCCACCACGTGGCCCGGATCACCGCCGGGTTCGAGCGGATCATCCGCGACGGGGTGGCGCGGGGCGAGTTCGAGGCGGCCGATCCCGCCGAGGCGGCCGCCTGCATCCACGTCGCCATCGCCCGCTACACCCACCCGCTGCTGGTGGGCTGCTCCACCCTTCAGCCGGTGCCGCCCATGGCGGCGATGACCGCGTTCCTGTTGCGGAGCCTCGCGCCGCGCAGGCCCCTGTCGTAGCGCGCCGGGGCCGCCCCTCTCGGGTTCCGCCCCTTGCCCCGCGGGCTACTCGGAGGCCGGTCCCGCCTCCGGCGCCGGCTCGGAGGCGCTGGGCTGCGGGCCGTCATAGCCCTCGATCACCAGGATCTCGGCCTCGACGCCGCCGCGCTGCTTGGCCCTGGCGGCCTGGTAGAGGTCGGAGTTCCAGCAGGCGAGGGCGTCGGCGTAGCTCGGGAACTCGATCACCACGTTGCGGGACCGGGCCGGGCCCATCACCGCCGCGTGGGCGCCGCCGCGCACGAGGAAGCGGCCGCCGAACTTGGCGAAGGCCGCGCCGTTGGCCGCCACGTAATCCTTGTAGGCCTCCGCGTCGCGGACATCGACCCGCGCGATCCAGTAGCCCTTCGTCATGCTGCGTCTCCTGCCCTGCGGAGCGAAGTGGATCCGGCCCGCGCGAAGGCAATCCCTGTCCGGGTCAGGCGAGGTCCGCCACGATCGCCTGCGCGACCGCGCGGGGGTCGGCGGCACCGGTGATCGGGCGGCCGACCACCACGTGGTCGATCCCGGCCCTGCGGGCATCGCCCGGCGTCATGACCCGCTTCTGGTCGCCGGCCTCGGCGCCCGCCGGGCGGATGCCCGGGGTGACGATCAGCCTGTCCGGCCCGACGATGCGACGGACCGAGCCCGCCTCGGCGGCCGAGCAGACGAGGCCGTCGATGCCGATCTCGGCGGCCTGGGCGGCGCGCTTGGCGACGAGCTCCGCCACCGGCAGGCCGTAGCCGGCCTCCGCGGCGTCGGCATCGTCGTAGGAGGTGAGCACCGTCACGGCGAGGATCCTGAGCCCCGCGCCCCGGCCGCGGACCGCCGCCCGCATCGTCTGCGGGTAGGCGTGGACGGTGAGGAAGGTGGCGCCCGAGCCCGAGGCCGAGCGCACGCCCTCCTCGACGGTGTTGCCGATGTCGTGGAGCTTCAGGTCGAGGAAGACCTTGAGGCCGCGGGCCGCCAGCCGCTCGGCCAGGGCGAGGCCGCCCGCGTAGCCGAGCTGGTAGCCGATCTTGTAGAAGGTCGCGGCGTCGCCGATCTGGTCGATCAGCGCCTCGGCCGCCTGCACGCTCGGCAGGTCGAGGGCCACGATCAGGCGGTCGCGGGGGTCGGCAATCTCGGTCATCGGCGCGTCCTTCGGGGGTCGCGGCAGCGATCCCGCGGAACGCCGGCGACGTCAATGCCGGCACGGCCCCTCACCCCGCCATCACCCGCGCCACCTCGGCGCGCAGCACCGGCAGCAGCTCCGCCTCGAACCAGGGCTCGCGCTTCAGCCAGCCGTTGTTGCGCCAGGACGGGTGGGGCAGGGGCAGGACCCGGGGGCGGCGCGGCTCGGCCAGGATCTCCCGCCAGCGCCGCACCGTCCCGGTGAGGCCGCCCTCCATCCGCCCGAGATGCCAGCCCTGCGCGTACTGGCCGATCACCAGGATCAGCTCCAGCTCCGGCAGGCCGGAGAAGAGCTCCGCCCGCCAGCGCTCGGCGCATTCCCGGCGGGGCGGCCGGTCGCCGCCCTTGGCGTCGAGGCCGGGGAA
The DNA here is from genome assembly GCF_052045615.1 of Methylobacterium sp. 22177. Classification (NCBI taxonomy): domain Bacteria; kingdom Pseudomonadati; phylum Pseudomonadota; class Alphaproteobacteria; order Hyphomicrobiales; family Methylobacteriaceae; genus Methylobacterium; species Methylobacterium sp. 22177. The sequence goes on from NZ_JBQEPK010000002.1 coordinate 246,325, forward strand.
GCACGACCCCATCGGCACGATGGCCACCCGGGCGGGATCGTAGAACCGCGCCTCGTCGAGGCCGAGCCAGGCGCGCAGCCGCACCCCGGACGGGTCGGTGAAGGGCTGTCCCGTGCGGTGGGCCCGGGTGCCGGGCGCCTGGCTGGCGATGCAGAGGCGCGCCGTGGCCGAACCCTGGACGATCGGGCGGGGCTCCTGGGGCAGGGGCGGCCCGTAGAGCGGGCTGTCGCGGCAGAGGCGGCAGGCGCGCAGGCGCGCGGCGGTGTCGTCGAAGGCGGGCATGCCCCGGAGATGGCGTCGCGGCGCCCGAAAAAGAAACGGCGCGGTGTCGCGCCGCGCCGTCGTCAGTCGGGTCTCTTGCCTTGGGGGGAAGGCCCCTCCGTCCTACGCCGATGCGCGCGATCGGAACGTGCGTTTCCTCACGCGCCCTTCACGCCCGAGAGGTCGAGGGGCAGCGAGCGCACGCGCCGGCCGGTCGCGGCGAAGACCGCGTTGGCGATCGACGGCCCGAGCACGGGTACGCCCGGCTCGCCGATCCCGGTGGGCGCCACCTGGCTCGGCACAATGTGCACCTCCACCTTCGGCATCTCGCTCATCCGGGTCGGCTCGTAGGCGTCGAAATTGTGCTCCTGCACGTGGCCCTCCTTGAGGGTGATGCGGTTCCGCAGCACCGCCGACAGGGCGAAGCCGACCGCACCCTCGACCTGCGCGCGGATCACGTCCGGGTTGACCGGCACGCCGACATCCACGGCCGCCACGATCCGGTTCACGCGGATCGCGGCGTCGCGCGCCGTGACGTCGGCCACCATGGCGACGTAGGAGCCGAAGGATTCGTGGACCGCCACCCCGAGGCCGCGCCCCTGCTCCTGCGGCTTGGCGCTCCAGCCGGCCTTCTCGGCGGCGAGCTTGAGCACGCCGGAGAGCCGCGGCGCCTGGGTCAGGAGGGACAGCCGGTAGGCCACCGGATCGACGTTGGCGGCGTGGGCCAGCTCGTCGATCATCACCTCCATCACGTGGGCCGTGTGGGTGTGGCCGACCGAGCGCCACCACAGGACCGGCACGCCCTCGCGGCCGTTATGGACGCCGAAGCGGTAGGCCGGCAGCGCGTAGGCGGTGTCGGAGGCGCCCTCCACGGTGGTCGAGTCGACGCCGTTCTTCACGATCATCGCCTCGAAGGGCGAGCCGATCATGATCGACTTGCCGACCATGACGTGGTCCCAGCCGACCACCGCGCCCTTGCCGTCGATGCCGGCCCGGACCCTGTGCAGCACGGTCGGGCGGTAATAGCCGCCGGCCATGTCGTCCTCGCGGGTCCAGACGAGGTGCACGGGGGCCTTCTCGCCCGACGCCTTGAGGACGGTCGCGGCCTCCGCGAGGTAGTCGGCGGTGGGCGTCGCCCGGCGGCCGAAGGAGCCGCCGGCCCAGTTGCTGTGCAGCCGGACCCGGTCGGGCGTCACCCCGAGGATCGCCGCCATGGTGGCCTGCTCGACGGTCTGGAACTGGAAGCCCGCGTAGACGTCGTAGCCGCCGTCGGCCGCCCGCTCGATCGTGGCGTTGAGCGGCTCCATCGCCGCGTGCGCGAGGTAGGGGAAGGTGAACTCGGCCTCGACGACCTTGGCGGCGCCCTTCAGGGCCGCCTGCGGGTCGCCGCGCTCGGACGCGGTGAGGCCGGGACTCTTGGCCCGCTCGCGGTACTCGGCGAGGATCGCGTCGGACGAGCGGGTCTCGGCGGTGCTGTCGTCCCAGGCGACGGTCAGCGCCTCGCGGCCCTTCATGGCCGACCACGTGTCGCGGGCGATCACCGCCACGCCGGTCGGCACCTGCACCACGTCGAGGACGCCCGCGACCTTCCGGGCGGCCGCGGCGTCGAAGCTCTTCACGGTGGCGCCGAAGCGCGGCGCCCGGGCCACGACGGCCGTGACCTGGTTCGGGCGGCGGATGTCGAGGGAGTAGACCGCCGTGCCGTTCGTCTTGGCGACGGAATCGAGGCGCGGCACCTTCTGGCCGATCAGCGTCCACTCGCTCGGGTCCTTGAGCCGCGGCTCGGACGGCACCGGCAGGGAGGCCGCCGAGGCCGCGAGCTCCCCGAACCGGGCCTGCCGGCCGGACGGGGCGTGGCGCACGAGATGGTCGGCGACCGTGATCTCGGCGACCGGCACCTTCCAGCGGAAGGCGGCCTCGGCCGTCAGCATCTCGCGGGCGGCCGCGCCGGCCTTGCGCAGCTGGAACCACGAATTGGCCACCGCGGTCGAGCCGCCGGTGCCCTGGATCGGGCCCATCAGGGTGTTGTTGTAGAGCGCCGCGTCGGCGGGCGCGAACTCCGTGCGGACCTTCGCCCAGTCGGCGCCGAGCTCGTCGGCCAGGATCGTGGCGAGCCCGGTCGTGTTCCCCTGGCCCATGTCGAGGTGCTTGATCACCACCGTGACGGTGTCGTCGGCGCCGATCCGCACGAAGGCGTTGGGCTGCGCCTTCACGTCGGCGAGGTTCGGGCCGGGCGCGGCGCGGGCGGGTTTCGGGTCGAGCCGGAACGCAACCACGAGGGCGCCGGCGCCGGCCAGCAGGCCGCGGCGGCTGGGGCGGGCGGGCAGGGGGCTCGGTCGACGGGCGTTCAGCATGGCGGCGAGGCTCCGGTCGGGACCGCGGGGGAGGGCGGGAAGGTGGGCGCCGGGACGGATCAGGCGAGGCTGCGCGCGGCTTCGTGAATCGCCGCGCGGATGCGCTGATACGTGCCGCAGCGGCAGATGTTGCCGTCCATGGCGCCGTCGATGTCGGCGTCGGTCGGCTTGGCGTTGCCCGAGAGCAGGCCGATCGCCGACATGATCTGGCCGGACTGGCAGTAGCCGCACTGGACCACGTCGAGCTTGCGCCAGGCCGCCTGGACGGCCTCGGCCACCCGGCCCGACACGCCCTCGATGGTGGTGACCTGCGCGGTGCCGACATCGCCCAGGCGCGTCTGGCAGGCGCGGACCGGCTGGCCGTCAAGGTGGACCGTGCAGGCGCCGCACTGCGCGATGCCGCAGCCGTACTTGGTGCCGGTGGCGTCGAGCCGGTCGCGCAGCACCCAGAGCAGGGGCATGTCGGGATCGGCGTCGATCGCGTGCGTGACGCCGTTGACGGTGAGATTCGGCATGGTCGGCGACCCTCTCTCGACGCGCGTGTCCGGGCGCCCCGGACCGCGGCGTGCGGCCGCGCTCGGGCAAGCGGGCCTGCACACCAGGATAGCGAGTGCGGGCCCGGACACGATGTGCGGCACCGCACGCCGATCCGGCGGCACGACAGCCTCGATACAGCCCGCGATGCTTAAGATTGCAGGGATGTCGGCAGCCGCTTCTTAACACATCCACCCCATCCTCACGGAGTGCTTCCCAGCCACCGCCGCCCGTCCGCGCATTCGAGCCGAGTTTCAAGAAGCGCATGTCCGATCTCACCGTCGAGATGGTCCAGCGCGGTCGCGGCCCCTCGACGGAGGAGGCGGCGCGCCGCCTCGGGGTTGCCCGCGAGATCCGCTCGGCCCGCGAGAAGCTGACCTCGCAGACCGGACTTGAGCGGGCCTTCGACTACGAGCTGCTGCGCCACTACGCCCAGTACCGGGCCGGGGCGGGCATCCCGCTGGCGGGGTTCGCGGCGGCGCTGGCCGCGGCGGCGACCTTCTGGATCGCGCCGCCGGTGGCGGCGGCCTGGGCGCTCGGCGTCTTCCTCATGATCACGCTCAACACGACGTTGAGCCGGCGCTTCCTCCGCGCCGACCCGGCGACGATCCCGCTCGCCCGCTGGCGGCGCCGCTTCCTGGTCGGCGAGGTGCTGCAGAGCCTGTCGTGGGCCGCGATGATCGGGCTCGGCACCACCGGCGGCTGGACCTTCGCGCTGTTCGGCCTCGTCATCGCCTCCGCGGTCACAACCATGCTGGCCGCGACGGTGCCGCTCGCCGCCGTCGCCGCCCTGGTGCCGCTGGCCCTCGCCACCGCCTCGCTCGCGGCCTTCTCCCGCGGGATGGACCTGCTGATGCTGGTGGTGATGGCCGGCGGCGCGCAGGTCTTCTTCCTCGGCCTGTCCCGCCGTCTCTACACCTCGACGGTGGGCGCCCTGCGCTCCCGCGCCGAGAAGGACGCGGTGTTCGGCGAGCTGGAGCAGGCCAAGGCCAACTCGGACGAGGCCCGCCGCCGGGCCGAGGAGGCCAACCTCGCCAAGTCGCGGTTCCTGGCCACGATGAGCCACGAGCTGCGCACGCCGCTCAACGCCATCCTGGGCTTCTCGGAGGTGATGAAGAACGAGGTGTTCGGCACCCACACGGCGCCGTCCTACCGCGAGTACTCGCACGACATCCACGACAGCGGGATGCACCTCCTGAACCTGATCAACGAGATCCTCGACCTGTCGCGGATCGAGGCGGGGCGCTACGAGCTCAACGAGGAGCCGGTGCAGCTCGCCCACGTGGTCGAGGAGTGCCGCCACATGATGGGCCTGCGGGCCAAGGCGAAGAACCAGACCTTCCACGACCTCGTCGACGGCTCGCTGCCGCGGCTCTGGGCCGACGAGCGGGCGCTGCGCCAGATCGTCCTGAACCTCCTGTCGAACGCCGTGAAGTTCACGCCCCCGGGCGGCGAGATCTGGCTGAAGGTCGGCTGGACCGCCTCCGGCGGGCAGTACGTGTCGGTGAAGGACAGCGGCCCGGGCATCCCCGAGGACGAGCTCGGCACGGTCCTGTCCTCGTTCGGGCGCGGCTCGCTCGCGATCAAGACCGCCGAGCAGGGCTCCGGCCTGGGGCTGCCGATCGTGAAGGGGCTGGTGGAGCTGCACGGCGGGCAGTTCCAGCTGTCCTCCAAGCCCCGCGAGGGCACCGAGGTGGTGGTGACCCTGCCGGCCGCCCGGGTCATGGACACGCTGCCGCCGGTCGAGGTCGAGCCGGACTTCGTGGGCCCCGTGCGCGGCCCCCTCAACCGCGCGGCCTGAGCCGGCCGTCGGGCGGCGCGCCGCGGCTCAGCCGAGACCGCCGAGCGCGCAGACCCGCGCCCACTCGGCCTCGGTTACCGGCTGCACCGACAGGCGGGAATTGTTGACCAGCACCATGTCGGCGAGCGCCGGGTCGGCCTTGATCGCCTCGAGCGTCACCGGGCTCGGCATCGCCCGCACGGCCTTGACGTCGACCATGCCGAAGCGGCCGGTCTCGTCCGTGTGGTCGGGATAGTAGGCGCGGATCACCGCCACGATGCCGACCACCGCCTTGCCCTCGTTCGAGTGGTAGAAGAAGCCCCGCTCGCCGACCTGCATGGCCATCAGCTGCTTCTTGGCGAGGTGGTTGCGCACGCCGTTCCAGTACGTGCCGGCCTCCCCGGCCGCGACCTGCTGATCCCACGACCAAGTCGCGGGCTCGGATTTGAACAGCCAGTACGCCATCGCTGAAGTCCCAGTGGACCGCCCGGTCGGGCGGCGCGCCCCGCCATAGCCCAGCTTCGGCCCTCCGGGACAGGCCGGCCCGGCCCCGGCCGCGCGCGGCACCGCCGGCCAAGCAGAACCCGCGTCAAACGCCGCAGATCTTCTATCGTATTTCTTGGGTAAATATTAAATTCTGCATGCCAATAGCCGTACAAATCATCAACTACCAATTCTCGGTTGCATAGATGCTCGCAGTCGTCGGTTGTTTCGTCGGGGAACACAACCTGTGGCTGGTGGCCCTCGCGGCCCTGGTCTGCACGCTGGCGAGCGCCACCGCGATCGAGCTGCTCATCCATGCCGGCCGGGCCGGCGGATTCAGCCGCTACGTCTGGCTCGCGGTGGCCGCCGCCGCCGGCGGATCGGGGATCTGGGCGACGCATTTCCTGGCGATGCTCGCCTTCGAGCCGGGGCTGCCCTCGGGCTACGGCGTCGGGCTGACGCTCCTCTCCTACGTGGACGCCGTCGCGATCACGGGGCTCGGCTTCGCCCTGGCCGCGTCCGGCCGGGCGATCCAGGCGGGTCTCGGCGGCGCCGTGGTCGGCGGCGGCATCGCGACGATGCACTACACCGGCATGGCCGCCTATCAGGTGGCGGGACACCTCGTCTGGAATCCCGCGCTGGTCGTCGTCTCGGTCGCCCTCGGCGCGGGTCTGGGCGCCGCCGCCCTGGTGGTCGGCCTGTCGGCCACCACGGTCCGGGGTCGGTACGGCGGCGTCGCGCTGCTGATCCTGGCGATCTGCGCCCACCACTTCACCGGCATGGGCGCGGTGACCCTCCATCCCGACCCCACCGTGGCGATCCCCACCGGCGCGATCCGGACCGGGTGGCTCGCCGCGGCCGTGGCGGTGGCGAGCTGCTTCATCCTGCTGCTCGCCGGCGCCGCCCTGATGGTCGACCTGCGGGAGCGCCGCCGCGCCGATCTCGAGCGCGAGCGCCTGCGCAGCCTCGCCAACGCGGCCGTGGAGGGCCTCGTCGTCTGCCGCGGCGGCGAGATCGTCAGCGCCAACGAGGCCTTCGCCCGGCTCGCGGGCCTGGAGGCGGCCCTCCTGACGGGCCGGAGCCTGACAGCCTACCTGCCGGACCTCGTGTCCGGGACCGGGACGGCCGACCAGCCCCTGGAAACCGAGCTCGTCCCGGCAGGGGGCGCCCCCATCCCGGTCGAGGTGATCATGCGCCCGGTCGCCGAGTACGGGCGGCTGCCGCACCACGCCGTGGCGGTGCGCGACCTGCGCGCCCGGCGCCGGGCCGAGAGCGAGATCCACTATCTCGCCCACCACGACGCGCTCACCGGCCTCGCCAACCGCACGAGCTTCCACGCGCGGCTCGAGCGCGAGATGCGCACCGCCGACGCCCTGGGCGGCCGGCTCGCGGTGCTGTGCCTCGACCTCGACCGTTTCAAGGAGGTCAACGACCTGTTCGGCCACGCGGCCGGCGACGCGATGCTGCGCGACCTCGCGCTCCGGGTCGGCAGCCTGCTCGATCCCCGGCAGCTGATGGCGCGCCTCGGCGGCGACGAGTTCGCGATCCTGACGCCGCAGGCGGACGGATCCGCCGAGCGGCTGGCCGAGCGGATCCTCGCCACCCTGGCGGCGGTGCCGGCCGCCTCCGGCCCGGTGATCGCCACCAGCATCGGCATCGCGGTCTATCCCGACGACGCCGCGGACCAGCGCGCGCTGCTGAGCCACGCCGACGCCGCCCTCTACCGGGCCAAGAACGAGGGGCGCGGCACCTGCCGGCGCTACGACGCCAGCATGGGCGCGCAGATCCGCGACCGGCGCCAGCTCGAGCACGACCTCCGCCACGCTGTGGCGAAGGGCGAGCTGGAACTCGTCTACCAGCCGCAGACCCAGATCGAGTCCGGCGCGATCACGGGCTTCGAGGCGCTGCTGCGCTGGCGCCATCCCGAACGGGGCAGCATCTCCCCGGCCGTGTTCGTGCCGATCGCCGAGGAGACCGGGGCGATCCTGGAGATCGGCGCCTGGGTGCTGCGGGAAGCCTGCCGGGCGGCGGCCGGCTGGCCGAACCCGCTGGCGATCGCCGTCAACGTCTCGGCGGTGCAGCTCCACAATCCGCTCTTCGTCCAGTTCGTCCACGGCACCCTGTACGAATCCGGCCTGAAGGCCGAGCGCCTGGAGATCGAGATCACCGAGACCGCGCTGATCCGGGACCCGGCCCGGGCGCTCCTCACCCTGCGCCAGCTCAAGGCGCTCGGCGTGCACATCGCCATGGACGATTTCGGCACCGGCTACTCGTCGCTGTCGAACCTGCGCTCCTTCCCGTTCGACCGGATCAAGATCGACGGCTCGTTCATCAAGGCGGTCCACAGCAACCCGCAGGGAGCCGCGATCGTGCGCTCCGTCCTGGGGCTGGGACGCGGCCTCGGGCTCGCCGTGGTGGCGGAGGGCGTGGAGACCGCCGAGGAGCTGTCCTTCCTGGCCGACGAGCAGTGCCACCTCGCCCAGGGCTACCTGCTGGGCCGGCCGGCACCGATCGCGCGCTTCTCGACCCACACCCACGGCGACGCCCGCGGCGTCCCGCCGGGGCCGGCGGCCTCGGCGGCGTGAGGGGGCTGCGGACCGGGGCAGGCGCTCAGTCGGTCTCCCCGCGCAGCGGCCGGGCCAGCAGGCCGGCGATCACGTCGTCGACGCTGGCCGTGCCGGCCACGATGGCGGCGACGGCCGCCGCGACCGGCATCTCGATGCCCTTGGCGGCGGCCAGCCCGGCGAGCGCCGCGGCCGTGAACGCCCCCTCGGCGAGCTTGCCGCCCGCGGCCTCGGCCGGGCTCGCCCCGGCGCCGAGGCGCTGGCCGAAGGCGAAGTTGCGCGATTGCGGCGAGGAGGCGGTGAGCACGAGGTCGCCGAGGCCGGAGAGCCCCATCAGGGTCTCGGGCCGGCCGCCGAAGGGGCGCGCGAAGCGCATCAGCTCGGCGAAGGCCCGGGCGATCAGCGCCGCCCGGGCGCTCTCGCCGAGCCCGCGCCCGGCCACGATCCCGCAGGCGATGGCGAGCACGTTCTTGCCGGCACCGCCGATCTCGACGCCGCGCACGTCGTCGGTGTGGTAGAGGCGGAAGCTCGGTCCCGACAGCAGGGCGCTCAGGGCGGCGGCGCGGCCGGCATCGGCCGCCGCCAGGGTCACGGCCGTGGGCAGGCCGCGGGCGACGTCGATGGCGAAGCTCGGGCCGGACAGGACCGCCACGGGCGTTCCCGACGGCAGGACCTGCTCGGCCACCGCGCTCATGAAGCTGTCGCTGCCGCGCTCGATCCCCTTGGCGCAGAGGATGACCGGCCCGGCCGTCGCCAGGGGTCCGCGCAGGGATTCCAGCACGCCGCGCACGGTCTGGGCGGGCACGACCAGGAGCGTCGCCCGGGCACCCGCGAGGTCCGCGGCCTCGCCCGTCGCCCGGATCGCCGGGTGGAGGGGCACGCCCGGCAGGTAGCGCGGATTCTCCCGCTGGGCCTGGAGGGCGGCGGCGGCCCCGGCGTCGCGCAGCCAGAGGGTGACGGGATGGCCGGCCCCGGCGGCGGCGTTGGCCAGCGCCGTGCCCCAGGCACCGCCGCCGACGACGTTGATCGGGGTCTCGGCGCTCATGCCGCTTCCTCCCTGTCCGCGCAGTCCAGCCGGTAGAGCACGTGGTCGCGCAGCGGCCCCTCCGGCACCGCCGGATGCGGGAATGTCCCGGCCATGCGCATGCCGAGGCGCTCCATCACGGCGCGGGAGCGGCCGTTGCCGGCCGCCGTGAAGGCCACGACGTCCCGGATCCCGCAGCGCCCGGCGAGGTCGGCGCGGGCGAGCCGCGCGGCGCGCGTGGCGAGCCCCAGGCCCCAGGAATCCCGCGCGAGGCGCCAGGCCAGCTCGACCGTCGAACCGGGCCGGTCACCGCCCGGGAAGGGCAGGGGGCGCAGGATCCGCATCGCGCCGGCGAAGCCGACGAACCGGCCCGCGCGCTCCAGGGCCCAGGGGCCGAACCCGTCCGCCACGAAGCGGCGGTCGAGGAGGCCGGCCTCGGCCTCGCTCTCCGTCGCGGTCCGGGTCCGCGGAAAGTGGGCCATCACCGCCGGGTCGGCGTTGAGCGCCGCGAACGGCGCCGCGTCCTCCGAGCGCCAGCGGCGCAGGGTCAGGTCGCCGTCGCGGAGAGCCGCTGGCACCGGCGCGAGGGCGATCTTGCCGCGCCACGCGAGCGAGCGGCGGTTGAGGAGGGCGAGATCCGCGCGACCCGCGAGCACCGCCTCGCCGAGCGCGATCGCCAGCTCCAGCTGCGCGAGGGGCATGGTGGCGTGGGCGGGCGGGCGGACATGGTCGCGCCACGCGCCGCCGCAGGCGTGGTCCAGGAGGATGCGGGCGAAGCAATGGTCGAGCCGCACCGGCCAGCCCGGCCGGGCGGCCCCGGGCAGGCGGCGCTCCACCAGGTCCCGCCAGTGGGCGCGCCGGTCCGCCGCGCTCATCCGGCCGGGACCGCCGCGCGGGCCGGGGCGGCCGCCAGCGGCCAGCGCGGCCGGGCCGGGGCGGTGAGGTCGTCCACCAGCCCGAGGCGCAGGCGCTCCAGCCCGGCCCAGGCGATCATCGCGCCGTTGTCGCCGCAGAGCGGCAGGGGCGGGGCCACGAAGCTCAGGCCCGCCTCGCCGGCCAGGGACGCCAGCGCCCGCCGGACGGCACCGTTGGCCGCCACGCCGCCGGCCGCCACCAGGGCGGTGGGCCGTCCGGCCACGTCCGAGAAGGCGCGCAGGGCGACCCGGGCGCGGTCCACCACCACGTCGACCACGGCGGCCTGGAAGCTCGCGCAGAGATCGGCGACGTCGCGCTCGGCCAGCGGGGCGATCCGCTCGGCCTCGATCCGCACGGCGGTCTTGAGGCCCGAGAGGGAGAAGTCGGCCTCGCGGCGGCCGAGCATCGGCCGGGGCAGGGCGAAGCGCTCGGGATCGCCGGCCTCGGCCGCGCGCTCGACCTCGGGGCCGCCGGGATAGCCGAGGCCCAGGAGCTTGGCGACCTTGTCGAAGGCCTCGCCGATGGCGTCGTCGACGGTGGAGCCGAGGCGCACGTAGTCGCCGACGCCGCGCACGGCCACGAGCTGGGTGTGGCCGCCCGAGACCAGGAGCAGCAGGTAGGGGAAGGCGATGCCGTCGGTGAGCCGCGCCGTGAGGGCGTGGGCCTCGAGGTGGTTGACGGCGAGCAGGGGCTTGCGGGTCACGAGCGCCAGGGTCTTGGCGGTGACGAGGCCGACCAGCACGCCGCCGATCAGCCCCGGCCCGGCCGCCACCGCGATGCCGTCGAGGTCCCGGAAGCCGGTCCCGGCCCGGTCGAGGGCGCGGGCGATCAGCCGGTCGAGCACCTCGACATGGGCGCGGGCGGCGATCTCCGGCACGACGCCGCCGTAGGCCGCGTGCTCGGCGATCTGGCTGAGCACCTCGTTGGCGCGGATCTGAGCGACACCGTCCTCGTCGATCGACACCACGGCGGCGGCGGTCTCATCGCAGGTGGTCTCGATGCCGAGCACGGTCTTCTGCACGCGCGGAACTCCTTGTCCGGACTCATCCTATCCGGCGGCGGCGGCGGCGCGAAGGCGGCCGGCCCCCACCGGAGCCCGGAGCGTGGTAGATGGGCGTCGTCAGTCGACGGCGACCATGACGTCGGAGGCCTTGATCACCGCGTAGGCGGGACCGCCGGCGACGAGCTTGAGGGACTCGACGGCCTCGTTGGTGATCGAGGCGGTGACCACTTGGCCGGGGCTGATCTCGATCCTCACGTGGGAGGTGGTCGCCCCCTTGTCCACCGAGACGACCGTGCCCTTGAGAACGTTGCGCGCGCTGATCTTCATGGTCTGCTGCCAATCTCCATGAGCGGTCCCGGGCCGGTCTCCTACAGCATGGCGGAGCCCGGCGCGACCACCTCAGCGCGGATCGGCCTCGGGCTCGCCGGGCTCGTCCTCGGGGACCGGCGCGGCGCCCCAGGCGGCGAGCGCGGCGTTCAGGTCGTCGAGGACGAAGTGCCGGGCGCTGTCCCGGTCGTAGCCGTCGGCCAGGAGTTCGTCGTAATCGGTGAAGACGTGGCGCGCGTAGCTCACGAGGGCGAGGCGGGCCGCCGTCTCGGGGGCGGCGCGGCGCAGGCCGGGGCTCGCCAGCGCCCGGTCGAGGGCGGCCTCCGCCTCGAAATCCGGCAGGCGCGGGGCGAGGCGGGCCAGGGCCGCGGCGACGGCCTCCCGGCGGTTCAGGGGCGGACCGGCGCTCACCGGGGATCTGCCGTCGGCATGATTTTAAAGGTGTGATCGGATAGGATCGCCGCCAGATGAGGCGGGGCCGGCACAGGATCCTCCGCCGGGGAGATCAGGTCCATGGCAATTCTTCGTCCCGCGCTGCTTCTCGGCCTCCTGCTCGGGGCGACACCGGCGCTGGCCCAGAGCCCGGCTCCGGGCGCGGCTCCCGGACCGGCCGCCGGACCGGCCGCCGCCCCGACCGGTCCCATCGTGGGCGGCCGCCGGGTGACCCCCATGAGCCAGACCAAGGCGCCGGGCAACGCCGCGGCCACCGGGCTGCCGCAGCCCGTCAGCCAGGCCGAGATGATCAAGGCTCAGAAGGCCGCCGAGGCCCGCTCGAAGGCCTGGGACAGCAAGATGCGCCACACGATGGGGTCGATCTGCCACGGCTGCTGAGACCCGACCCCCGCCCCGGCCGGCGGTGGCCGGCGGTCGGGCCGGAGCCCTCGAAACGCGAAGGGGCCGCCCGAACGGGCAGCCCCTCCACCGGTCGCCGGGGCGACAGGATCAGCGGGAGTAGAACTCGATGACGAGGTTCGGCTCCATCTGCACCGGGTAGGGCACCTCGGACAGGCTGGGGATGCGGGTGACGCGGGCGGTCATCTTGGCGTGGTCGGCCTCGATGTAGTCCGGCACGTCGCGCTCGGAGAGCTGGGTCGCCACGATGACGATCTCGAGCTGGCGGGACGATTCCTTGACCTCGATCAGGTCGCCGGCCTTCACCTGGTAGCTCGGGATGTTGACGCGGACGCCGTTCACCTTGACGTGCCCGTGGTTGACGAACTGGCGCGCGGCGAACGGGGTGGCGACGAACTTCGCCCGGTAGACCACGGCGTCGAGGCGGCGCTCGAGCAGGCCGACGAGGTTCTCGCCCGAGTCGCCGCGCAGGCGGATCGCCTCGGCGTAGTAGCGGCGGAACTGCTTCTCGGTGATGTTGCCGTAGTAGCCCTTGAGCTTCTGCTTGGCGCGCAGCTGCGTGCCGAAGTCGCTCATCTTGCCCTTGCGGCGCTGGCCGTGCTGGCCGGGGCCGTACTCGCGGCGGTTGACGGGGCTCTTCGGGCGGCCCCAGATGTTCTGGCCCATGCGGCGGTCGAGCTTGTGCTTCGCCTGAATCCGCTTCGACATATCTTTCGCGTCCTCTCGAGACCGAGAATGAGGAACGCGCCCTCCTTTTCCCGGACGTCAGGTCCGGGACGACAGGGCGGGAGGATCCCGCCCACGGGTGCGCGTGAAAACGCGACGGGGCCCCGTGCGGGGCCCCATCGACGGGCGGGTCTTTAGGGGACGGAGACGCCGCGGTCAACCGTGAGAGGTCAGATGAACGAGTCAGTCGCGCTCCGGCGCGGTGCGCAGGCGGACGCGGAGGCGGTCCGGGCGCTGGTGGAGGCGGCCTACACCAAGTGGATCCCGGTGATCGGCCGCCTGCCGATCCCCATGCAGGCGGACTACGCGCAGGCTTTGCGCGACCACCGCTTCGACCTGCTGCTGGCCGGCCCGGATCTCGCCGGCCTGATCGAGACGCGGGCCGAGGCCGATCACCTGCTGGTCGTCAACGTCGCGGTGCACCCGGCCTTCCAGGGCCGGGGCTTCGGCAGCCGGCTGATGGGGCGGGCCGACGCGGTCGCGGCCGAGGCCGGGCTCGCGCGGCTGCGCCTCTACACCAACAAGAAGTACACGGCGAACCTGCGCCTCTACGGCGCGCTCGGCTACCGGGTGGAGCGGGAGGAGCTCTACGACGGACCGGGCCGGACCCGCGACGACGACGTCACCGTGCACATGGTGAAGGACCTCGCGGCGTGACGCCCCGCTCCCTCAGGTCACCACGCTCGGCTCGGCCCGGCCGGTGCGCGGCGCGATCTCGGCGATCGCGCGGGCCGCGGCCGCGACCGGGGCCAGCATTTCGGCCACGGCCAAGTCGAGCCGGTCCGGCGCGTTCTCGTAGCGCTCCAGGTAGACCCGCAGCGTCGCCCCGGCGGTGCCGGTGCCCGAGAGCCGGAACACCGCCCGCGCGTCCTCGGCGAAGCCGATCCGGATACCCTGACGCTCGGTGAGCGAGCCGTCCACCGGATCGCGATAGGCGAACTCGTCGGCCGTCGACACCGTGAGCGCGCCGATCCGCGTGCCCGGCAGCCCGGCGAGTTTTTCGCGGAGCGCGTCCATCAGGCCGTTGGCGGCGTCCGAATCCACCTCCTCGTAGTCGTGGCGGGCGTAGTAGTCCCGCCCGTAGGTGCGCCAATGCGCCCGCACCAGCGCGTCGGCGCGCTCGCCGGTGGCCGCCAGGATGTTGAGCCAGAGCAGCACCGCCCAGAGCCCGTCCTTCTCGCGCACGTGGTTCGAGCCGGTGCCGGCGCTCTCCTCGCCGCACAGGGTGATGAGGCCCGCGTCGAGGAGATTCCCGAAGAACTTCCAGCCGGTGGGGGTCTCGTAGGCCTCGATGCCGAGGGCGGCCGCGACCCGGTCGGCGGCGCGGCTCGTGGGCATCGACCGGGCGACGCCCGCGAGCCCGCCCGCGTAGCCCGGCGCCCGGTGGGCGTGGGCGGCGAGCAGCGCGAGGCTGTCGCTCGGCGTCACGAACAGGCCCGGCGCCACGATCATGTTGCGGTCGCCGTCGCCGTCCGAGGCGGCGCCGAAATCCGGCGCGTCCGGGCCCTGCATCAGGTCGAACAGGTCGTGGCAGTGGACCGGGTTCGGGTCCGGGTGGTGGCCGCCGAAATCCTCCTTCGGGACGGCGTTGACCACCGTGCCTGCGGGGGCGCCGAGCATCCCCTCCAGGATCGCCGTCGCGTAGGGGCCGGTCACCGCGCTCATGGCGTCGAAGCGCATGCGGAAGCCGGAGGCGAACAGGCGCGACACCGCGTCGAAGTCGATCAGCGTGCGCATCAGTTCGGCGTAGTCGGCCACCGGGTCGATCACCGTGACCGTCATGGCACCGAGGCGGGTGTCGCCGAGCGTGTCGAGGTCGAGGTCCGGAGCCTCGACGAGGCGATAGTCCGTGATCGCCCTGGCGCGCGCGAAGATCGCGTCTGTGACCGACTCGGGCGCCGGGCCGCCGTTGGCGGCGTTGAACTTGATGCCGAAATCGCCCTCCGGCCCGCCGGGATTGTGGCTCGCCGAGAGGACGATGCCGCCGAGCGCCTTGGCCTTCCGGATCACGCAGGAGGCGGCGGGCGTCGAGAGCAGGCCGCCGCGCCCGACCAGGACCCGGCCGAACCCGTTGCCGGCGGCCAGCCGCAGCGTCTTCTGCACCACCTCGCGGTTGAGGAACCGGCCGTCGCCGCCCAGCACAAGGGTGGCGTCCGCCTTGTCGGGCAGGGTGTCGAAGATCGCCTGGACGAAGTTCTCGACGTAGTTCGGCTGCCGGAACACCGGCACCTTCTTGCGCAGGCCGGAGGTGCCCGGCTTCTGGTCGGGGAAGGGCGTGGTGGCGACGGTGGTCGGAGTCGTCATAAGCGGGCGTCTCCCGGGATCCTGCGCCTCAATGCCCGCCCGGAGGCGCGGCGTCACCAGCCCCGGCGACAGGGGCGAGCTTTTTTCACGCGGATTCGCCGGATCGGGCGACGGAACCCGCCGCCTGTCCGCCGCCTGCCGCTCCGGAGCGTTGCGCCCGCCGGTACCCGCCGGTTCAATCGCCCGAGCCGCCGGACAAGGCGGACCGGAGGAAACCATGGCGGACAGACCGATGCGGACAGATCCGAACGCGGCACGACCGGGCCGGGGCCTGGCCCGGCGCGAGTTGGTCGGGGCGCTCGCCGCCGGAGCGGCGGTCGCGGCCTCGGCGGCCCCTGCCGTCGCGGCTCCCGCGACCCGGCTGGCCACGGAAGAGTTCCGCCTGCCCTGGAGCGAGCCCGGCGTCGACATCTACGTGCGCAACAAGCGCCCGGCCGGCACCGACACGTTCCCGGGCGACCGGATCCTGCTCTACGTGCACGGCTCGACCTACCCGTCCTCCACGGCGTTCGATCTGCCCCTCGGCGGGATGTCGGCCATGGACTACCTCGCGGGCCTCGGCTTCGACGTCTACTGCGTGGACCTGCCCGGCTACGGCCTGTCCGGGCGCCCGGCCGCCATGGACGCGCCGCCGGACGACAACCCGCCGCTGATGCGCACGCCCGACGCCGCCAAGGTCGTGGGACACGTCGTCGACTTCATCAAGAAGCGGCGCAGCGTCGAGAAGATCGACCTGATGGGCTGGTCCTGGGGGACCTCCACCATGGGGCTCTACACCAGCACCCACAACGACAGCGTCAACCGTCTCGTCCTCTACGCGCCGCAATGGCTCGCGCGCACGCCGGGCCTGATCGGCGGCGGCGGCAAGGTGGGTGCCTACCGCACCGTCAGCCGGGACAGCGCCCGGGCCCGCTGGCTGACCGGGGTGCCCGAGGACAAGAAGGCCGACCTGATCCCGGCGGGCTGGTTCGACCAGTGGGCCGACGCGACCTTCGCGACCGACGCGGCCGGCGCGAAGCGGTCGCCGCCGGTCCTGCGCGCACCGAACGGCACGGTCGCCGACAAGGACGCCTACTGGGCGGCCGGCAAGCCGCTCTACGACCCGGGCGAGATCCGCGTGCCGGTGCTGATCATCCACGCCGAGTGGGACGCCGACCTGCCGAGCTATCAGGCGCAGGAGTACTTCACCAAGCTCACCCACGCCCCCTACAAGCGCTTCGTCGAGCTGGGGGAGGGCACCCACACGGTGATGATGGAGAAGAACCGCATGCAGTTCCTCCACGCCGTCGGGGCGTTCCTCACGGAGGCGGACCCGCAGGCGCTGAACTGAGCGCCCCATCCCCGGGGCCGGCCGATCCCATGCCACCGCCTCATTCTGCGGTGCCCGCGCCAGGGAGCCTCCGAGGAGGGGTCAGGGATCGCGCGACTGGCCGGAGGCCTCCTTCGAGGCCTCCGCTGCGCTCCGGCATCTCCGGATGAGGGCGGGGGTGGGAAGGATCGGGGCGGCCGGTCCGGCCGCCGCGGGAGGCTCGCCCTACTCCGCCGCCTGCCGGGCCTGATACCCCAGCCGCTCGTTCAGCGCGCGGATCAGCTTGGCGGCCGCCTCGGCGATCACCGTGCCGGGCGGGAAGATCGCCGCCGCGCCGGCCGCCGTCAGCGCCTCGTAGTCGCCCGGCGGGATGACGCCGCCGATGGCGATCATCACGTCGTCGCGGCCCTGCTCGGTGAGCGCCGCCTTCAGCTCCGGCACCAGGGTCAGGTGGCCGGCCGCCAGCGACGAGACGCCGACGATGTGGACGTCGTTCTCCACCGCTTGGCGGGCGGCCTCCGCCGGCGTGGCGAAGAGCGGCCCGATATCCACGTCGAAGCCGAGATCCGCGAAGGCCGAGGCGATCACCTTCTGGCCGCGGTCGTGCCCGTCCTGGCCCATCTTGGCGACCAGGATGCGCGGCCGGCGGCCGTCATTCTCCTCGAACGCCTCGACCAGCGCCCGGACTTCCTCGACCACAGGCGACATGCCCCCCACCTCGCGCTTGTAGACGCCGGAGATCGAGCGGATCTCGGCGCGGTGCCGGCCCCAGGCCTTCTCCAGGGCCTCGGAAATCTCGCCCACCGTCGCCTTGGCGCGGGCCGCGTCGACGGCGAGTTCCAGCAGGTTGCCGGCGCCGTCGGCGGCCTTCGTGAGCGCGTCGAGCCGGTCCGCGACCGTCGCCTCGTCGCGCTCGGCGCGCAGGCGCTTGAGCTTGTCGATCTGGAGCCGGCGGACGTTGCCGTTGTCGACCCGCAGCAGCTCGATCGCCATCTCGTCGTCGGCCCGGAACTTGTTCACGCCCACGATAGTCTGGCGGCCGGAATCGATCCGCGCCTGCGCCCGCGCGGCGGCCTCCTCGATGCGCAGCTTCGGGATGCCGGCCTCGATCGCCTTGGCCATGCCGCCGAGCCCGTCGACCTCGCGGATGTGCTCCCAGGCCCGGGCGACCATGTCGGCGGTGAGCTTCTCCACGTAGTAGGAGCCGCCCCAGGGATCGACGATCCGGGTGGTGCCGCTCTCCTGCTGGAGGAACAGCTGGGTGTTGCGGGCGATCCGGGCCGAGAAGTCGGTCGGCAGCGCCAGCGCCTCGTCGAGCGCGTTGGTGTGGAGCGACTGCGTGCCGCCCTGCGTCGCCGCCATCGCCTCGATGTTGGTGCGGGTGACGTTGTTGAACACGTCCTGGGCGGTGAGCGACCAGCCCGACGTCTGCGAGTGGGTGCGCAGGGCGAGCGACTTCTCCGACTTCGGATCGAAGCCCTTCACGAGCTTCGCCCAGATCAGGCGCGCGGCCCGCATCTTGGCGACCTCCATGAAGAAGTTGGTCGAGATCGCCCAGAAGAACGACAGGCGCGGGGCGAACTGGTCGATGGTCAGCCCGGCCGCCAGCCCGGCCTTGATGTACTCGACGCCGTCGGCCAGCGTGTAGGCGAGCTCCAGGTCGTTCGTCGCCCCGGCCTCCTGCATGTGGTAGCCGGAGATCGAGATCGAGTTGAACTTCGGCATATTCTTGGACGTATATGCGAAGATATCGGAGATGATCCGCATCGATCCCTTGGGGGGATAGATGTAGGTGTTGCGGACCATGAATTCTTTTAGAATGTCATTTTGAATGGTGCCCGCGAGCTTCTGCGGCGGCACGCCCTGCTCCTCGGCGGCGACGATGTAGAGGGCGAGGATCGGCAGCACGGCGCCGTTCATCGTCATCGACACGGTCATCTCGTCGAGGGGAATCCCCGAGAACAGCGTGCGCATGTCGTAGATCGAGTCGATCGCCACGCCCGCCATGCCGACATCGCCCGAGACGCGGGGATGGTCGGAATCGTAGCCGCGGTGCGTGGCGAGGTCGAAGGCCACCGACAGGCCCTTCTGTCCGGCCGCGAGGTTGCGGCGGTAGAAGGCGTTCGAATCCTCGGCCGTGGAGAAGCCGGCATATTGCCGGATCGTCCAGGGCTGGGTGACGTACATGGTCGGGTAGGGGCCGCGCAGGAACGGCGCGAGACCCGGATAGGTGTCGAGGAACTCGATGCCCTCCCGGTCCTCCGGCCCGTAGCGGCCCTTCACCGGGATGCCCTCCGGCGTCATCCAGGGCTCGCCGAGCGCCGGGGCCGCGATCGCGAGTGATTCGCCGGCGAGCGGGATTTCGGCGAAGTTCGGGATGCGGGAGGTCATGGCGTTGACTCGTTGTGGCGTTTGTCACGCCATTATAGGGACCCGCTCGGAGCGGGCTACTCCCCTATCGGTCAAGCTTCCGCGGAGGCGCCTGAGCGCAGCTCAGCGCAGCTCGGAGTCCCGGTCGCCCGGGCCGCGCCGCAGGAGGTAGACCACGGCGCCGGCCAGCATCAGCGCCATCCCGTACCACGTGATCGCGTAGACGAGATGGTTGTTGGGGAAGGCGATCACCGTCAGCCCGCCCACCGGGAGGCCGCCGGGATTGGGCGTCGCGTCGGCGTCCACGAAGTAGGGCGCGACGTCGCCCAGGCCACGCGCGGCCGCGATGGCGGCGACGTCCCGGGAGTACCAGCGGTCATCCTTGGGATCGTTGGCGCGCAGGAACGCGCCCTTCGGTTCGGTCAGCCGCAGGAGGCCGGTCACCGTCGCCGCGCCCGCGAGCTGCCCGGCCGCCCGGGTCGCCGGATCGCGCCGGGCGCCGGGCACGAAGCCGCGATTGACCAGCACGAGGGTGCCGTCCGGACGCCGCAGGGGCGTCAGCACCCAGAAGCCGCCGCCGAGTTCCGTGACGGCCTGAACCAGGGTCTCGCGATCGTTCAGGAAGGTGCCGGAGAGCCGGACGTGCCGGTAGGCGTCGTCGGGGCCGACGCGCGGCCAGTCGGCGGGGCCGGGGGCCGGCACGGGCGGGGCGTGGACCCGAGCATCGACCCGGGCGATCAGGTCGAGCTTCCAGGCCCGCCGCTCCACCTGCCACGTGCCGAGGCCGAGCAGGACCAGGAAGACGATTCCCGCGCCGACGCCGAACACGGCGCGCCGCAGCAACGAGAGCGGGGCCGGGGAGGGGGCCGGTCCCGGATCAGCCCCCCCTCCCGGCCCCGCGGGCCTCATCTCCGGACGCGCGCTCAGCGGGCGTTGTTCATGACGTCGTGGGCATCCATCGGCATCATGTTGTGGTTGAGGTGGTACATCACCCACACCGAGCCGGCGAGCATGATCACCACCAGCGTGATGGTGAAGATCAGCGCCATGAAGGTCCAGCCGCCCTCCGACTTCGTGCTCATGTGCAGGAAGTAGATGACGTGCACGACCATCTGGACGCCGCCGAGCGCCAGGATGACCAGGGTGGTGACGAGGCTGTTGTCGAGGACGTTGCCCATCACCAGCCAGAACGGGATCACCGTCAGGATCACCGACAGGACGAAGCCCGTCATGTAGCTCTGGAAGGTACCGTGGCCGCCCTCGCTGTGGGCGTGGGCGTCGTGCGTGTCCTGACCGTGACCGGTGAGGTGGTGTGCGTCGGCGCTCATTCGAGCACTCCCATCAGGTAGACGACGGTGAAGACGCCGATCCAGATCAGGTCGAGGAAGTGCCAGAACATCGACAGGCACATCAGCCGGCGCTTGTTCTCGACGATCAGGCCGCGCTTGCCCACCTGCACCATCAGCACGACGAGCCACAGGATGCCCATCGAGACGTGCAGGCCGTGGGTCGACACCAGCGTGTAGAAGGAGGACAGGAACGCGCTGCGCCAGGGCGGCGCGCCCTCGTGGAACAGGTGGACGAACTCCCGGATCTCCAGCGCCACGAAGGCCGCGCCGAACAGGCCGGTCACCGCCAGCCAGATCTGCGTCTGCTTCACCCGGTCCCGGTCCATCTCCAGCATGGCGAAGCCGTAGGTGATGGACGAGAACAGCAGCATGGCGGTGTTCACCGCGATGCCCGGCAGGTCGAACAGCTCCTTCGGCGTGGGGCCGGCCGCGTAGCTGCGCCCGAGCACCCCGTAGGTCGCGAACAGGGTCGCGAAGATGAGGCAGTCGCTCATCAGGTAGAGCCAGAACCCGAGCATGGTCGAGCCCTCGGAATGATGGCCCTCCTCGTCGATCTGGTAGAAGACCGGCGCCGCGGCGCCGGGGGGTGCAGTCTCCGCGTGCATCATCGGATCACGCCATCTCCAGTTCGCGCGTCCGCTGACCTTCCGTCCGACTGACGACGTCGGCGGGAATGTAGTAGTCGCGATTGTAATTGAAGGTGTGGGCGATCGCCACGACGAAGATCGCCACGAAGCTGAGGATCGCCAGCCACCAGACGTACCAGACCATGGCCAGGCCGAAGATGAGGTTCAGGGCCGCCAGGATCGCGCCGGCCGCGGTGTTCTTGGGCATGTGGATCGGCTTGTAGCCCTTGAGCGGACGGTCGAAGCCGCGGTTCTTCATGTCCCACCACGCGTCGGAATCGTGGACCACCGGCGTGAAGGCGAAGTTGTAGTCCGGCGGCGGCGAGGAGGTGGACCATTCCAGCGTCCGGCCGCCCCACGGGTCGCCGCTCAGGTCGCGCAGCTTGTCGCGGTTGCGGATCGAGACCACGAACATGACGATCTGCGAGGCGATGCCGCAGGCGATGAGCGCCGCGCCGATGGCGGCGATCACGAACCAGATCTGCAGCGACGGATCGTCGAAGTGCTGCATGCGCCGGGTCACGCCCATCAGGCCGAGCACGTAGAGCGGCATGAAGGCGACGTAGAACCCGGTGACCCAGAACACGAGGGCCATCTTCCCCCAGAACTCGTCGAGCTTGAAGCCGAAGGCCTTGGGGAACCAGAAGGTCACGCCGGCGAACATGCCGAACAGCACGCCGCCGATGATCACGTTGTGGAAGTGCGCGATCAGGAACAGCGAGTTGTGCAGCACGAAGTCGGCCGGGGGCACCGCCAGCAGGACGCCGGTCATGCCGCCGATCACGAAGGTGACGATGAACGCCACCACCCACATCATCGGCACCTCGAACCGGATCCGGCCGCGGTACATGGTGAACATCCAGTTGAAGATCTTCGCACCCGTCGGGATCGAGATGATCATGGTCGTGATCCCGAAGAACGAGTTCACGTCCGCGCCCGAGCCCATCGTGAAGAAGTGGTGCAGCCACACGAGGTAGGCGAGGATGGTGATGACCACCAGCGCGTAGACCATCGAGGTGTAGCCGAACAGGCGCTTGCCGCAGAAGGTCGAGGTGATCTCCGAGAACACCCCGAAGGCGGGCAGGATCAGGATGTAGACCTCCGGGTGACCCCAGATCCAGATCAGGTTGAAGTACAGCATGGCGTTGCCGCCGAGGTCGTTCGTGAAGAAGTGCGTGCCGACGTAGCGGTCGAGCGACAGCATCGCGAGAACGGCCGTGAGGATCGGGAAGGCGGCCACGATCAGGATGTTGGTGCACAGCGCCGACCAGACGAAGATCGGCAGCTTCATCATGGTCATGCCGGGCGCCCGCATCTTCACGATGGTGGCGACCAGGTTGATGCCCGAGAGCAGCGTCCCGATACCGGCGATCTGCAGCGCCCAGATGTAGTAGTCGACGCCGACGCCGGGGCTCATCGCCGCCCCGGAGAGGGGCGGGTAGGCGAGCCAGGTGGCGCGGGAGAACTCGCCGACGAACAGCGAGACCATCACCAGCAGGCCGCCGGCGACCGTCATCCAGAAACTGAAGTTGTTCAGGAACGGGAAGGCGACGTCGCGGGCGCCGATCTGCAGCGGCACGGCGAAGTTCATGAGCCCCGTGACGAACGGCATCGCCACGAAGAAGATCATGATCATGCCGTGGGCGGTGAAGATCTGATCGTAGTGGTGCGGCGGCAGGAAGCCCTGCTGATCGCCGAAGGCGACCGCCTGCTGGGAGCGCATCAGGATCGCGTCGGCGAAGCCGCGCAGCAGCATGATGCCCGCGAAGATGCAGTACATGATGCCGATCTTCTTGTGGTCGATCGACGTGATCCAGTCACGCCACATCGGCCCCCAGAAGCGGTAGTAGGTGATGACGCCCAGCACGGTGAGGCCGACGACGGCCACGCCGGCGAACGTCGCCTGCAGGATCGGCTCGTGATAGGGGATCTGCTCGATCGTAAATCGCCCGACGAGCAGCTGCTGTAGGTCCAGGTTTGCGAACATGGGATCGGCCCGTTCAGTGGGTTCGACGGCGACCGCCGGTTGTGTGTGTGGAGTCCGCTGTCAGCACGCGCGGCCTCACTGGTTCAGCTGCTTGGGGGCGATCTGGCCGCCCTCGCTCTGGCCCTCGCCGGAGCCCTTGCCCTGGCTGTCGGGCGACTTCTGGCCCCGGACGTCCGGGTTGCCCATGTCGGGCCGCGGCTTCATGCCCTGCGGCTGCGTCTGGCCGTGGGGCAGGGTCTCCGAGGCCGGCGCCGTCGCGCCGGGCCCCTCGACGCCGCGCTCCGCGAGGCGGTTGTCGTACTGCAGGCGCTTGTAGTTCTCGGCGGCCTCCGCGCCGTGGGCCCCGCCCTGCGCGTCGATCTTCACCATCTCGCCGACGCACATCTGGTCGGGCCGCGGGCACATGCCGATGATCCGGTCGTAGAGGCCCTTCATGTACGCCTTGTAGAACCGCGCCGGCTCGGCCTCGCTCGGCTCCTCGAGCTTCAGGTAGGCCTCCTGGGTGAGCTCGCCGCCCTCGGCCTTGGCCTTGGCGATCCACTTGTCGAAGCCCTCGTTGGTGAGGCCGTGGAACTTGAAGAACATGTTGGAGAAGCCGGCGCCGCTGTAGTGCGCCGAGCGGCCCTCGTAGGCGCCCTCGCGGTTGATCACCGCGTGGAGCTGGGTCTGCATGCCGGGCATCGCGTAGACCATGCCGGCGAGCGTGGGCACGTAGAACGTGTTCATCACGTCGGTGGCGGTGATCTTGAAGCGGATCGGCCGGTCCACCGGCGCGGCGAGCTCGTTGACCGTGGCGATCCCGTATTGCGGGTAGAGGAACAGCCACTTCCAATCCATGGCCACCGCCTCGACCTCCAGCGGCACGGTACCGGCCGGGACGTCGCGCTTCGGGTCGATCTTGCTGAGCGGCCGGAACGGATCGAGGGTGTGGGTCCCGATCCAGGTCAGGGCGCCGAGCGCGATAATGATCATCAGCGGCGCCGTCCAGATCAGCACCTCGAGCTGGGTCGAGTGGTGCCATTCGGGATCGTAGACCGCGTCCTCGTTGGTCGCGCGGTAGCGCCACGCGAAGATCAGCGTGAAGGCGATCACCGGGACGATGATCAGGAGCATCAGCCCGGTCGCCGCCAGCACGAGGTTGCGCTGCTGCTCGGCCACGTAGCCGGCCGGGTGCAGGACCACGAAGTTGCAGCCGCCGAGCAGGGTCAGGAGCGGCAGGGCGAGGAGCGGCAGGAGGCGCCGCCCGCGGCCGCCTCGGCGGGTCGCGGCGTCGGTCCTGTCCGGTCGATGGATCGTGGAGGTCACAGCACGCGTCTCGTCATCCCAGGCCGCTCGCGCGGCGCTTCTGCCATGCCGCTGCCGCGGCGCTTCAGCCGTGCCGCGCGAGGCGGCGTTCCCGTCAGCTCACGGGCGGGCCGGGCGGCCCGCGCCGCCGACTCACATCTGGCGCAGTTCCGACCGGTCGGTGAACAGGGCCACGAGGCTGCAGACGGCGCCGGAGAGGAGGTAGACGCCGATCATCGCCAGGCCGTAGCGCTGCGACAGGAACAGGGCCACCAGGGGGGCGAAACCGGCCCCGAGCAGCCACGCGAAGTCGGAGGTGAGCGCGGCGCCGGTGTAGCGGTAGTGGTTGCCGAGGCGGGCGCTCACCGCACCCGCGGTCTGGCCGTAGGCGAGGCCGAGCAGCATGAAGCCGATCGTGACGTAGATGGTCTGGCCGATGGCGCTCTCGCCGAACAGGAGCGGCGCGATGATGCTGCCGACGGCGAAGAAGGCGATCAGCGAAGAGCTCATGATCAGGCAGTTGCGGCGGCCGATCTGGTCGGCGATCAGCCCCGAGGCGGCCACCGCGCCGGCGCAGACGATGGCGCCGGAGAACTGCACGATCAGGAACTCGCCCGGCGAGCGGGTGGTGCTGTTCAGCGCGAGCCACGCGATCGGGAAGATCGTCACGAGGTGGAACAGCGCGAAGGCTGCGAGCGGCACGAAGGCGCCGCGGACCACGTCGCCGGCGTGGTGGCGGAACAGCTCCAGGGCCGGGACCGGGCGCAGCCGGTCGAGGTCCATCATCCGGGCGAACTCGTCGGTGGCGACGAGGCGCAGCCGGGCGAACAGCGCGACCACGTTGATGGTGAAGGCGCAGTAGAACGGGAAGCGCCAGCCCCAGTCGATGAAGTCGGCCTCGTCGAGGTTGACGAGGAAGAACGCGAACAGGGCGCTCGCCACCATGAAGCCCAGCGGCGCGCCGAGCTGCGGGATCATCGCGTACCAGCCGCGGCGCTCGCGCGGCGCGTTCATGGCGAGCAGGGAGGCGAGACCGTCCCAGGCGCCCCCGAGGGCGAGGCCCTGCAGGATCCGCAGGCCGGCCAGGATGTAGACCGCCGAGATGCCGATGCTGTCGTAGCGCGGCAGGAAGCTCACCGCCGCCGTCGACCCGCCGAGCAGGAACAGGGCGGTGGTCAGCTTGACGCTGCGCCCGTGGCGCCGGTCGATCGCCATGAAGATCACGGTGCCGACCGGGCGGGCGATGAAGGCGAGGGCGAAGATCGAGAAGGCGTAGAGGGTGCCCTTCAGCGGGTCGACGAATGGGAAGAACACCTTCGGGAAGACCAGCACGCAGGCGATGCCGAACACGAAGAAGTCGAAGTATTCGGACGCGCGTCCGATGACCACGCCGATGGCGATCTCGTTGGGATGGACCTTGTGGTCTCCCATCGCCTGCTGGGCGTCGCGCTCCAGGCCCGTGACCGTAGGGGTGTTCGCACTCATCTCTGATTGTCGCCCTCGCCGCGCGCCCGTGGGGGCGCCTTGGCCGGAACTGCCTCTTGCGGCATGTCCAGAGGTACCGCAACCGGCTCCGGACGCAAGTTCACCCACTGACGCACGCATAGCACCGCGTGGCCGCAGCCACCGGCGGCGTCAGGGGCGCGGACCGCTCACACGCGGTAATGCGCCGAATTCCGTGACAGGTTGATGTTGTAATAGGGGTCGGCGCGCAGCTCCGGGCCCCAGCGGTCGAGCATGGTCAGCACCTCGCCCTCGAAGCGCTTCTGCTTCTCCGGCGTGTCCTCGGCCCCGCGGCTCTTCGACTCGTGATGAATCAATTTCGCGAAGGGCGTCCAGACGATCCGGTAGCCGGCCCGGCGGATCTTCAGGCAGAGATCCACGTCGTTGAAGGCGACCTTCAGGGCCTGCGCGTCGAAGCCCCCGACCTCCGCGAACACGTCCGCCCGCATGGCCAGGCACGCGCCGGTGACCGCCGAGACCTCGTGGGCGATGACCATGCGGCAGAAATAGCCCGGATCCGCGTCGGCGACGCCGAGATGACTGTGGCCGGCCACGCCCCCGATCCCGAGGACGATGCCGCCGTGCTGGATCGTGCGGTCCGGATAGAGGAGCTTGGCCCCGACGGCCCCGATCTCCGGCCGCACCGCGTGGCGGACCAGCTCGGCGAGCCAGCCGGGCTCGAGCACCTCGATGTCGTTGTTGAGGAACAGGAGCACCGCGCCGGTGGCCGCGGCGGCGCCGCGATTCGACAGATCCGAGAAATTGAACGCCCCCGGCACCGGCACGACGCGCACCCGCGGATCGTCCCGGTAGCGGGCGAACAGGGCGGCGGTCGCGGGCTCGCGGCTGTCGTTGTCGACGATCACCACCTCGATGTCGGGGTAGTCGGTCGCGCCGAGCAGCCCGTCGAGGGTCACCGACAGGATCTCGGCCCGGTCCCGGGTCGGGATGACCGCGGAGACCCGCGGCGGCCGCGCCGGCAGCGGCCGGACCAGGCGGTTGAA
This sequence comes from Methylobacterium sp. 22177, assembly GCF_052045615.1. Classification (NCBI taxonomy): domain Bacteria; kingdom Pseudomonadati; phylum Pseudomonadota; class Alphaproteobacteria; order Hyphomicrobiales; family Methylobacteriaceae; genus Methylobacterium; species Methylobacterium sp. 22177. Next base: position 272,884 of record NZ_JBQEPK010000002.1, read on the forward strand.
GCCGCCGGGACCGCGCTCCGCCCGGCCGCCCCAGGGTGCCACGACCTCCTCGAGGGCGCGCAGGCGCGCGGCCTCCGCCCGAGCGAGTGCCCGGTCCGAGAAGGTGCCGGAGCCCTGCGCGGCGCGCCAGTGATAGAGCACCCGCGGGATGTGGCGGATGCGGGCGGGGTCGAGCCCGTCGGTCAGCCGCAGCAGCAGGTCGTGGTCCTGGCTGCCCTCGAAGCCGGGGCGCAGGCCGCCGACGGCGCGCAGCGCCTCGGTGCGCACGACCGTGAGGTGGTTGATGTAGTTCTGGGCGTAGAGCAGCTCGCGGTCGAAGCAGGACTTGAAGTGCGGGTCGAACCGCCGGCCGCGCCCGTCGATCTTGTCCTCGTCGCTGTAGATCAGCACGAGGCCCGGGTCGCGGCGGAGCGCCCGGGCGACCTCGTAGAGGGCGTCCTCGGTGAGCGCGTCGTCGTGGTCCATGAAGGCGCAGACCGCGCCCCGGGCCATGCCCAGCGCGTCGTTGGTCGCCCGGGCGATGTGGCCGTTCTCGGTCCGGGCCAGGACGCGGATGCGCGGGTCGGCCTCGGCCGCCCGGCTCAGGATCCGCGGGATCTCGGGGCGCGTGGAGGCGTCGTCGACGGCGCACAGTTCCCAGTGGGGGTAGAGCTGCGCGCGCAGCGACGCCAGGGCCGCCCGCAGCACCTTCGGATCCGGATCGTGGACCGGCATCAGCACGGAGATCAGCGGCGGATCGGTCCAGGCGGCGATCTCGGCGGCGATCCCGTCCCGCTCCGCGCGGCGCAGGGTGTGGGTGCCGAGCCAGGCCTCGTAGCCGCTCACGCGCCGGTGGCGCAGCGCCCGGCCGAGGAAGCCCCGCGCGCGCACCTTCTTGCCGAGGATCCGCCAGGTGAAGGCCTGCACGGTCAGGCCGGGATCGCGCAGGAGCCCGCGGGCGGCCAGGACCGGCCGGGCGAGGCGGCGCACGGCGATCCGGCGCAGCCGGACCGGCACCCGCCCCGCCGGATCGGCCACGCGCAGCTCGACGACGTCCTCGGGCAGGCAGCCGATCCACGCGAAGGCACCGCCGCCCCGGGCCTCCTGGGGCAGCAGCGTGCCCGGCCGCCCGTCGGGACCGACGAAGCTGATGTCGGGGAGGGTGTCGCGGGCCTCGGCCGGGTCGTTGGACAGGATGATCTCGACCCAGCGGCCCGCGAGATCCGGCAGCGCGACGCGCAGCCCGTCGGCGCCCGCCCGCGCCGGGAGGGCGCGCCGCTTGCCCCAGAGCCCCGCGACCTGCGCCGTCGGGAGGCGGAGTTCGGGCACCGCCGGCCCGGTCGAACGCACCATCAACTCCAGCTCTTGTCGACCGAGGCCTTCACGGCATCCGACATGGCCACGTCGAACACGATCATGTCCTCGACCGCCTTGACGCTCTTCAGGCGCTCGGCCAGCGCCAGCGTCTCGGCCGGCACCGGCGGCAGGGTCGGGATCGGCGTTCCGATCCCGAGGCGGTCGAACAGCGTCGACGCGAAGGCGGAGAACCGGGTCTTGTGGCCGACGATCCCGACCCGGGCGAGAATCTCGATCGCCGCGATCGAGTTGCCCGGATGCAGCCGGTCGTCCGGCATGCGGGTCCCGAGCTGGCGGGTCAGCGGGTTGTAGAGCAGCCGGTAGGCGGGCTCGGGCAGCATGCGGAAGAAGCGCTTGAGGCTCTTCACGTCGGAGAAGTCGTAGTCGTCCGCGAAGGCGGCGGCCTCGGCCAGCGGCCCCAGGCGCCAGCTGCGCCCGGGATCGGCGGCATCCGCGGCCCGGGCCTTCAGCCAGCGCATCCGGGCCGCCATCTCGATCTGCGGTTCCTGGAGCAGGATGGCCGTGACCATCAGGTCCGGCGTCATGAAGTTCTCGTAGCGCGGGATGGTCACGGCGCCCGACAGGAAGGCCGACGGCGCGGCCGGGCCGGCCAGCACGCAGCTCAGGATCTCGTCCGGCAGCTTGTGGATGCCGAAATAGCAGTGCTGGAAATACGGGAAGAGCGCCGTCTGGAGCACGATCTCGGGCTCGATGCCGGTGTTGACCAGCATCACCCGCTGCCGGATCTGCCCCTCGGCCGGCATGCGCCGGTAGACCAGCACGTTGGTGTCGGCATCGTAGAGTTCGAGCCGCGGGATCTCGGACAGGCCCGGCACCTCGGCCTCGCTGACCACGAAGGTGCATTGCCCGGTGGCGTGCCAGCCGTTGCGCTTGAAGGCCTCGTCGATGACGCTGGCCGGGACCTCGGCCACGCGTCGTCCGTCGACCGCGACCACGACCCGGCTGATGGCGAGGGGATTGTCCGGCACGATCCAGCCGCGGATCGAATCGCCCTGATCGTGGTCGATGAAGTAGCGCATGTCCTGAAGCGTGAGGCGGCGGCATGCCGGCGCCAAGTGTCCGCCATGTGTCGCGGCGCGGCCGGATGCCGAGCGGCAGGGCCATAGCGCATTTTTCCGTCGGCGTGCACCATGGCGCGTTCGGACCGGAGACGGATCCCGGCGGGTCGACCTTGCCGGCTCGATGTGGCCGTCTCTAAGCCACTGATGCCGAACGCGCTATCCGACCGCGGCGCGATGCGATCGGGTCGGCGCGTGCCCGGGACGGACCGGCGGGGGACGCGATCGATCGGCCTCGGCATGCAGGTTCCGCTTGCGCCCTCGCCGGGCAGCCGCTATAGGCCCCGCCCACCGGAGCCCGAACGGCGCCGGGCCGGGCGCGTAGCTCAGCGGGAGGGCACTACCTTGACAGGGTGGTCGACACTCCTCATAAGCTACTGACCAATATGGACTATCTCGATGGCGTCCAGGTTCGGTGAACCTGATCGTGATCGATGAGGAGACGTAGCACAGCGGTAGTGCATTCCCTTGACATGGGAAAGGTCACAGGTTCGATCCCTGTCGTCTCCACCACTCGACGCCGTGAAGTGTCCGGCTTTCTCCAGAGCACGCGCCTCGAACGGATCCCTCGCGGGATCACCGACCCCGAAGGGGTCTGCCGAACCTGACGCGGCCTTTGGCGGCGCGCTTGCCCGCCTATCCCACAGTCGCTCGGCGGCCCGCCCCGCGCGGCGAGACGATCAGGCTCGCCCGTGCGCGTCATCGGCGCGATGGCGCCCCCTCGTCCGGGGTGAGGAGCCGCACGGGGACCCGTGAGACCCGGACCAGCCGCGCGCGACCGCGTCGGACAGGGACGGGAAGCCGCCGCGCAGGTCGACGGACGCGATCCGGTATCGGTGGTCGCCGACGAACCCGGTTCAACCGCGCCACGCGCCGCGTGCGCCTCGCCCGGCAGGGACGCGGCGATCCGCGGATCGACCTCGAAGGCGATCATGCGCCGACGCCGGATCTGCACCGTCGCGATGCCGCGCGCCGCCGTCCAGGGGATCCAGTCGGTGGAGAGCCGCCGGTCGAGGATCTCGCCCGGTCCGACCGACACCACCGGGCCGCGCCGGAGCAGCGTGCGGAGGACGCGCGCCGCGCACAGCCCGGCCGCCCTCCCGGGCGAGCGATGGATCTCGACGACGGTCAGGGCGATGCGCTCCCGGCTGCCTCCGGCCCCGCGCACGGGCACGCGGTCTCAACAGCGACGGCGCACCGGGGCGGCACCCCGCCGAAGCGGCCTCGGCCGCACTGTCCCGCGGCTACGCCGCGCCGCCGGCGAGACCGGAGTCCTACGGTGTCGCGGCGCGGGCGAGGGCCGCGCGGCGCAGCCGGCAGACGGCCTCCGAGACGCGGCGCGCCCGGTCCCGTCCCGCGTCCGGCCGCGGGCGGTCGCAGGCCTCCGCCACCGCGTCCAGCACGGCCGAGGCCGCCGCCATGACGGCCAGCGCCGTCGCCGAACCGGCCGAGACCAGGAAGAAGATCGTTGCGATGACTTGCGGGGCGGTCATGGCGCACCTCCTCGGGTGCTCCGCGGCGGTTTCGCGGTGGTTTCGCGGTGATGAGGAAGACTTATGACCGCTCTGGCGGGAATCGCGTGCGGCCGAGCACGGGCCGCGTCGCGTCGGGCGCATCGCGTGCGGGACCGGCGCCCGTCCCCGCGGCCGTCGCGCCGGCGGGCTCCGGAGGCGCGGAGAACCTCAGCTCGATCGTCCGGCCCGCGCGCGCGACGACCTCGCAGGCCTGGTTCAGCATCAGGGCGATCGAGACGAGCCGGACGGTGCGCGGCGGCACCGCCTCCGGCCGGACCTCGATCCGCGCGCCGGATGTCCGGAGCTCCCAGATGAGGCAGTCACAGCATTCCTGAGGGTGCCCGAAGAAAATCTGTCCGGTCTTGAAGGCCGGCCTCCAAGTCTCGTCCGAGCGGTACCCGGCCATCGCGATCTCCCGAACGACAAACATTTCAACCCGTAACGACGGACTGAATACGCGGTCATTCGAGGCGCGAATTCTGTATCAAACAACACGTCCTGCGAGCGCGCCGGCGAACCCGCCGCCGGCAGGTGCCGGCGATCCGGCGCCTGCCGAGGGGCCGCCGCCCGTGGCCACCGCGCGCGCGCGATCCGCGGCGTTAACAGTCCGACACCTCATCGCCCGCCGTTTAATCCTTCGTTAACCATTCTAAACAGTTTAGTCGGATCAGAATTGCGTCCACAGGGAGCAGGGGATCCGTGAGCGAGCTGCAGAGGCTTCTGAGCGATCCTCGGTTTCGCTCCGCGGACAAGGTCAAGCGCGCCGCCGGTGCCGCGCCCGAGCCCGACCTCGGCAACGTCCTGCGCGCCGTCGCGTCGTTGCAAGCGCGGACCGAGTCCCCGACACCGCCGGCCGCGCCGCGGGACTGGGACGCGCTCATCAACCGGGTGCAGACCGCCGCGCGCCAGGCGCGCGTGATCGAGGCCCAGGCGCGCGAGCGGGAGGCGCGGATCGAGCAGGTGCTGGATCAGGTCCGGGAGGAGATCCACGCCTCCAACGAGCGTGCCCGGATGGCCGAGATGCAGGCGCGCGAGGTCCAGCTGCGCGCCGAGGCGCAGGTCGCCGCCGCCGAGGAGCGCGCCAAGGCGGCCGAGGCCCGCGCCCGCACCGCCGAGGATCGGGCCCGGCAGGCCGAGGAATGGCTGGACCGCGTCCAGCAGGCGATCCTGTCCGAGTTCTCGGACCTCACCGAGCAGGCCGCGGCATGAGCGCCGCCCGCGCGTGGGACGGGCCGACGGAGCCCCATCCCCTGTCCGACCCGGCCTCGCCGCGCGACGGCCGCGCCGACCCGGTCGACCGGGTCGTGGCGCTGTTCTCCGGCGCCGCCTCGGCCGCGCCGGCGTTTTCCGCGGCCGAGGATGACTGGTCGACGTCCCTGACCGCCGTGCGCGGCGCCGCGGCGCGGTTGCGCGCCCTGCAGGCGAGCGCCCGCGATTCCGTCCGGGAGGCCCAGAGTTCCGTGCGCGCGGCCGAGACGGCGCGCCGCGCCGCGGAGGAGCGGGCCCGCCACGCCGAGGCGCTCCTCGCGGCGGCGCTCGCCCGGGCCGAGCAGGCCGAGGCGCAGGCCCGCGCGTCGGACGAGCGGGCCGAACGGGCGGAGGCCCAGCGGGCGGAGGCGCGGGCGTGGCTGCGCCGGATGCACGAGTGCATGGTCAACGAGTTCGGCGCCCTGTCCGGAGCGGCGGATCGGCCCTGAGCCGGGGCGCGCCGGCCCCGGTCGGGCAAACGTCCGGCCCGGATCGCGCGGCCCGCTCCCCTTGATCCAGGAACGCGGGTATCCGGCCTATCGCCGCGCTGACCCGCCGTGCGTCGGCCCCCGCCGAGCGCGCGACGCAGCCGGCAGGGCGCACGGTGGCCGCGCCGGACGAGGGGCGCCGTGCAGATTTCCCCGAGCTCCCGCAATTGCGAGCACTCGCCTTAAGCCGGCGAAAACAATTCTCAGGCCATAGAATTCTGATCTCGTCGTCTCGACGCCGTCCGCCTGGCAGGATCGCCGTGACCCTCAGCCTCGTCCTCAGCACGTCCCTTCCGCTCCTCACCGGGGCGGTGGCGCTGCTGTGGGCGGGGTTCGTCGCTCCGGAGCGGGAGGAGCGTCCGGACGTGCCCGACGCCCGCGACCTGCGCACGTGGTGAGCGCCGGAAGCCGGCCGGGCGTCCGCGCCCGGTGGCGGCGCGAGCGGCACGGATCCCGGTTCCGGCCGTAAGGCATCCTCCGCCGGACGGCTCCCCACTGACGTCACCCCGGGACGCCCCGCGCCCTGTCCCGGCCCGCTTCCGGGGACGGCCCCCGGCGCGCTATGACGCGCCGGGCGCCCTCGCGGCGAGGGCCGGCTCACGGAGGCTTCCCATGGATCTCGGCTTGAGCGGGCGCCGGGCGCTCGTCTGCGCGGCGAGCAAGGGGCTCGGCAAGGGCTGCGCCCTGGCGCTCGCCCGGGAGGGCGTCGCGGTGACGATCACGGCCCGCACCGCGGAGACGCTGGAGCGGACCGCGGACGAGATCCGCGCCGCGACAGGTGCCACCGTGACCACCGTCGCGGGCGACATCGCCACCGAGGCCGGCCGGGCCGCCGCGCTCGCCGCCTGCCCCGAGCCCGACATCCTGGTCAACAATGCCGGCGGCCCGCCCCCCGGCGATTTCCGCGAGTGGGACCGCGACGCCTGGATCCGGGCGCTCGACGCCAACATGCTGGCGCCGATCGCGCTCATCAAGGCGACGGTCGACGCGATGATCGGCCGCGGGTTCGGCCGGATCGTCAACATCACCTCCGGCGCCGTGAAGGCGCCGATCGAGCATCTCGGCCTGTCGAACGGCGCCCGCTCGGGGCTGACGGGCTTCGTGGCCGGGCTCGCGCGGACGACCGTGCGGCACGGCGTGACGATCAACAACCTGCTGCCCGGCCCCTTCGACACCGACCGGATCCGCAGCAACGCGGCGGCGGGGGCCGCCAAGGCCGGCACCACCGTGGAGGCGTTCCTGGAGGCGCGGGCGCGCGACAACCCCGCCGGCCGCTTCGGCCACCCCGACGAGTTCGGCGCCGCCTGCGCGTTCCTGTGCAGCCAGCAGGCGGGCTTCATCACCGGGCAGAACCTGCTGATGGATGGCGGCGCCTATCCCGGCACGTTCTGACGCGGACCGGCCCTCCGTTTGCAGGGGCGGGCCGGATCACATCGTGCGGTGAGGACCATGAGCGTACGCGAGACCGTCGAGGAGCGTCTGGCCCGGATCGCCGAGGGGGACCCGGCGGTCTTCACCCGCCTGTACGCGGAACAGGCCCGCGCGGCGGCGGACGCCGCCGATGCGCGCCGCCGGGACGGGATCTCCCTCGGCCCCCTCGACGGCGCGATGGTCTCGATCAAGGACCTGTTCGACGTGGCGGGCGAGACGACGCGCGCCGGCTCGATCCTGCTCGCCGACGCGGCGCCCGCGCGGGCCGACGCCCCGGTGGTCGCCCGGCTGCGCCGGGCCGGCGCGGTGATCCTGGGCAAGACCAACATGTCCGAGTTCGCCTTCTCGGGGCTCGGCCTCAACCCGCATTACGGCACCCCCGGCAACGCCGCCGATCCGGCGCGCATCCCCGGGGGCTCGTCCTCCGGCGCCGGGGTCTCGGTGGGGCAGGGGACGAGCGACATCGCGATCGGGTCCGACACGGGCGGCTCCGTCCGGATCCCGGCCTCGCTGAACGGCGTCGTCGGCTTCAAGCCGACCGCAAGCCGCGTGCCGCTGGAGGGAGCGTTCCCGCTGTCCTACGCCCTCGATTCCCTGGGGCCCCTCGCCCGGACGGTCGCGGATTGCGCGGCCGCCGACGCCGTGATGGCGGGCGAGGAGCCCGCGCCGCTGGAGGCGCTCGCCGTCGCCGGCCTGCGCATCGGCGTGCCGCGGGGCCTGCTGTTCACCGAGACGGAAGGGCCTGTCGCCGAGGCCTTCGAGCGGGTGCTGTCGCGCCTGTCCCGGGCCGGCGCCCGGATCGCCGATCACCCGATCGACGACCACCTCGCCGCCATGGACGCGGCGCTCCCGGACGGCTCCCTCGCGGCGATCGAGGCCGCGGCGATCCACGCCGACTGGCTGGACAGCGCGGCCGACCGCTACGACCCGCGGGTCCATCGCCGCATCGTGGCCGGCCGGGGCGCGACGGCCGCGGGCTACATCCGGACGATGCGCCGGCGGGCCGCGCTGATCGCCGCCTTCGACCGGTACCTCGCCCCGCTCGACGTGCTGGCGCTCCCGGCGACCGCCACGACGGCGCCGCTCACCGCCCCGCTGGCGGCGGACGACGCGGCCTTCCTGGCGGCCAACCGCCTGATGCTGCGCAACACCGCGTTCGGCAACTTCTTCGATCTCACCGGCCTGTCCCTGCCGATGCCGGACCTGCCCCGGCCGGCGGGCCTGATGCTGCTGGCCCGGCACGGTCAGGATCGCCGGCTCCTGGCGATCGGGGCCGGGGTCGAGGCCGCGCTGGCGGAGTGAGCGATCATCCATCCGCCGGCGCGCCGCCTGTGCAGGTTGCGCGGGACTGCGCCGCGAGCAGTGATGGAGGGGAATACACGACGAACCTCGCGCGATGCGCGAATGCCGCCGCGCGAACGATGCAGTCATTCGTTGAATGCGCGCCATTGACATCAATCTTCGTTCATAAGCAGCGTGCCACAGGATCGGGGCGCGAAGGACGCGTCGCTCGCGGGAGGGACACGCCGCGCGCCTCATGCGGGTGATGCGGGTCGTGACCCTCGGGTTGAGCGGCCCGGACTCGGCGGGTACCGCACGGGCGGCGGTCTAGACGGCCCGGTCCGGGCCCCCGTGCTGTCCATCTCGTGGCCCATCCGCGGCCGGCAAAGCGGCTGCCGGCCCAAGGCCGTATCCGGAGACCTGTGACAATGCGCCCCCTCATCACCCCCCTCGCCATCGTGATCGCCCTGACGACGGGGGCGGCGGCGCAATCCGTTCCGGAGCCGCCCATTCAGAGCCCGCAGGACGCCGCCTGCCGCGAGCAGGCGCGGGCCCAGATCTTCAGCTATCCCAACCCGAACAACCTCAGCCTCTACGACCTCGGCTCGCAGATCTGGCACCTGTGCATGGCGTCCTATCATAGCCGCGGCCCCAACCCCGGCCGCACCGATCAGCGCTTCTAGGAGCGCGCCGGACCGACGCGAGACCGTCGACGGCAGGGTCGGCCCCGCGCCACCGGCGCTCGCCGCCCCGACTCGGCCGCGTCCGCGCACGCGCGGCCCGGTGCATTGCCGGGCCGCGCGCCGTGGTGCACCCTGCCGGCGATTCCCGGGCCCGGTCCTCGTCCCGGACCGCCTCAGGAATCGTGGGACCGCCTGCGCCGGGCGGCGATCCCGGAGGGCCGACAGGGCCGACCGGCAGGGAGCCGTCGCATGAGCGCAGCCACACCGTCGATCGTCGCGGACCGGGATACGGACCCCGCCGATCACGCCGCGACCCGCGCGATGCGCGTCGACCTCGCGGCCGCCTACCGGCTGATCCATCGGCTGGGCCTCGACGACAGCATCTACACCCACATCTCGGCGCGGCTGCCGGGCGGCGGGCACCGGTTCCTGATCAACCCCTACGGGATGCGCTTCGAGGAGGTGACGCCGGAGAACCTCGTCACCGTCGACATCGACGGGAAGGTGCTCGAGGACCCGATGGGGCTCGGCATCAACCCGGCCGGGTTCACGATCCACAGCGCCATCCACGCCGCGCGCCACGACGCGATCTGCGTGCTGCACACCCACACGGTGGCGGGCGTCGCGGTCTCCTGCCAGGAGGAGGGGCTCCTGCCCCTGAACCAGTGGTCGATGCAGTTCACGGGGCGCGTCGCCTACCACGCCTACGAGGGCATCGCCCTCGACCTCGACGAGCGGCAGCGGCTGGTGGCCGATCTCGGCGACAAGCCCGTGATGGTGCTGCGCAATCACGGCCTGCTGACCTGCGGCCGCACGGTCGGCGAGGCGTTCCGGCTGATGCACAACATGGAGCGCTCGTGCCGGGCGCAGCTGGCGATCCAGGCGGCGGGCGCGCCGGTGATCCGGCCCTCCTCCGCCATCGCCACCAAGACCGCCGGGCAGTACGCTGCCGGCTACGACCGCGTCGTGGTCCAGGGAGCGCCCGACAACGAGTGGGCGGCGTTCAAGCGGATGCTGGCGCGGACGGATCCGGATTTCTTCGCGAATGGGTGAGGGCGGAACGGTCGCCGGCTGACCAGTTCGGTCGATGCGCCGCTCTCCGTCATCGCGAGCGCAGTGAAGTGACCCCGGGCAGCGCGATTCCGGCCAGCCGGCGCTGCTGGATTGCTTCGCTCCGCTCGCAAGGACGGCGGTGCCGCTCTCATCGACCGGAGAGGGTAGGAGACGCCTATCGGGTGCTCCCTCTCTGCAGGAGCGAGACGCCGCAGCACGCGCCTCACCCCTCCGCCCAGGCCCCGCTCGACCGGTAGGCCTGCTTGAGGAACGCGATGAAGGCCCGCGTCTTGGCCGGCACGAAGGCCCGGCTCGGGTAGACCGCGAAGATGCCCGCCGAGGCCGCCGCCGCGTAGGCCGGCAGCACCACCTCCAGCAGGCCGTCGCGGAGCTCCGCGTGCACGTCCCAGGTGGAGCGCAGCGCGATCCCGAGGCCGCCGATCACGGCCTCGCGCACCACTTCGTTGGAATGGGTGCGCAGCGGCCCCGACGCGCCGACCGTGCAGGGGCCCTCCGGCCCGACCAGCCGCCAGGGATTCTGGTTCTCGGTGGCGAGGCAGACATGGCCGCGCAGGTCCTCGAGGCTCTGCGGCCGCCCGGCCGCGTCGAGGTAGCTCGGCCGCGCGCAGAGGACCCGCTGCACCGGCGCGAGGCGCACCGCCGTCAGCCCGGAACTCTCCAGCGCGCCGACCCGGATCGCGAGATCGTAGCCGCGCTCGACGATCGACTCGAAATCGTCGCTCAGCTCCAGGTTCAGCACGATGCCGGGATGGAGGGCGAAGAAGGCCCTCAGGTGCGGGACGATGTGCAGGCGCCCGAAGGAGCTCGGCGCCGTGACCCGGAGCGTCCCCCGGGCCCGCGTCGCCGTCTGCGACACGAGGCTCTCGGCCTCCGCGATGGCGTCGACGATCGGGGCGATCCGCTCGAAGAAGGCCGCCCCGACATCCGTCGGCGCCACGCGCCGCGTGGTGCGATGCAGCAGGCGCACGGCGAGGCGTTCCTCCAGCCGCTTCAGCCGCTTCGAGACCACCGCAACCGACAGGCCGAGTTCCGAACCGGCCTGAGTGAGGCTGCCGGTGCGGACCACCCGGGCAAAGATCTCGAGGTCGCTCTGGTCGCGCATTCTCAACGCTGCGGAAAAAATCAAATCCCTTTTGCCGCCTTTCTCGCGGATGCCAAGCGATCTATCGAGGAGAAATCAAAAAATTTTCACGGCGCGTTCGATTTTTTCTGACGCGCGGGCCCACGCATCCCAGAGGATCGCCATGTCGAATCTCGTCGTCGCCGAGGATCTCCGCACCTTCCTGTCCGAGGAGGCGCTGCCGGGGACCGGCCTCTCGGCCGACCAGTTCTGGTCGGGCTTCGCCGCGATCGTCCGCGATCTCGCACCGCACAACAGGGCGCTGCTCGACCGGCGGGACGGCCTCCAGGCGGACATCGATTCCTGGCACCGCGACCATCGCGGCGAGCCGCACGACCCGGTGGCCTACGCGGCCTACCTGACGCGGATCGGCTACCTGCAGCCGGAGCCCGCGACCGTGCGGGTGACCACCGAGAACGTGGACGCGGAGATCGCCGCGATCGCCGGGCCGCAGCTCGTGGTGCCGATCTCCAACGCCCGCTACGCGCTCAACGCCGCCAATGCCCGCTGGGGCAGCCTCTACGACGCCCTCTACGGCACCGACGCGATCCCGCAGGACGGCGACCGCGCGCCCGGCACCGGGTTCAACCCGGCCCGGGGCGCCGCGGTGGTGGCCCGGACCAAGGCGTTCCTCGACGCGACCGCGCCGCTCAGCGTCGGCTCCTGGGCGGATGCCGTGGGCTTCTCGGTGACGGACGGCCGCCTCGCCATCGACCTCGGCGCCGGCCGCAGCGCCGGCCTGACCGGCTCGGCCACCTTCGCGGGCTTCACCGGCGACGCCGCGGCGCCGACCGCGCTCCTGCTGCGCCACAACGGCCTGCATATCGAGATCGTCATCGACCGCGCGAGCCCGATCGGACGCACCGACCCGGCCGGCATCGCCGACGTGGTGCTGGAGGCCGCCCTCTCGACCATCATGGACATGGAGGATTCGGTGGCGGCCGTGGACTCGGCCGACAAGGTCGCGGTCTACCGGAGCTGGCTCGGCCTGATGCGCGGCGACCTCGTCGCCACCCTGTCCAAGGGCGGCCGCACGATCGAGCGGCGGCTCGCCGCGGACCGGACCTTCACGGCCCCCGACGGCGGGCGCCTGACCCTGCCGGGCCGGTCGCTGATGCTGGTCCGGCATGTCGGCCACCACATGTACACCGACGCGGTGACCCTCGACGGCGCCGAGATTCCCGAGACGATCCTCGACGCGGCGGTCACCGCGCTGATCGCCCTGCACGACCTGAAGGGCACCGGTCCGCTCCGCAACAGCCGGACCGGCTCGGTCTACATGGTCAAGCCCAAGCTGCACGGCCCCGACGAGGTCGCCTTCGCGGTCGAGCTGTTCGGCCGGGTCGAGGCACTGGTCGGACTCGCGCCGCGGACGCTCAAGATCGGCGTCATGGACGAGGAGCGGCGCACGACGCTGAACCTCAAGGCGGCGATCGCGGCGGCGGCGGACCGGCTGTTCTTCATCAACACGGGCTTCCTCGACCGGACCGGCGACGAGATCCACACCTCGCTGGAGGCCGGCCCCGTGGTCCGCAAGGACGCCATGAAGGCGACCGCCTGGATCAAGGCCTACGAGGACGGCAACGTCGATGCCGGCCTCGCCTGCGGCCTGCCGGGGCACGCCCAGATCGGCAAGGGCATGTGGGCGGCCCCCGACCGGATGGCGGCGATGCTCGACGCCAAGGGCGCCCACCCGGAGGCGGGCGCCAACACCGCCTGGGTGCCGTCGCCGACGGCCGCGACGCTCCACGCGCTCCACTACCATCAGGTGGATGTCCGCGCCCGCCAGGCGGCGCTCGCCGGCCGGGCGCCCGCGACCCGCGCCGCCATGCTGACCCTGCCGCTCGCCGCGGGCGCGCTCGCGCCGGAGGCGGTGCGGGAGGAGCTCGACAACAACTGCCAGGGAATCCTGGGCTACGTGGTCCGCTGGGTCGACCAGGGCGTCGGCTGCTCCAAGGTGCCGGACATCCACGAGGTCGGGCTGATGGAGGACCGCGCCACCCTGCGGATCTCCAGCCAGCACATCGCCAACTGGCTGCGCCACGGGATCGTGGATCGCGCGCAGGTCGCCGCCGCCCTGCGGCGGATGGCCGAAACCGTCGATCGCCAGAACGCCGGCGACCCGGCCTACCGGCCGATGGCCCCGGGCTTCGACGGGCCGGCCTTCCGCGCCGCCGAGGCCCTGGTCTTCGAGGGCGCCGGCCAGCCGAACGGCTACACCGAGTTCGTGCTGCACCGGTTCCGCCGGGAGGCGAAGCGCCTGGACGCCCCCGTTCGGGCGGCCTGAGGCCGCTCCCGGATCCCGGGCGCGCCCCGGGATCCGCCCCGGCGGGATCGCTGAGGCCTGCGCCCCGCCGGCCCGGCGAGCCAGTCGACCGCCTGCGAACTCCGCAATCCCGCGCAGCGGATCTGCGCGTGGAGCGGCATCGTGTCCGGCGCGCGTCGCCCTTCCGCCGCGTCCGGCCTCTGCTCCGCAGCCCTGTCGCGCAGGCCCGCCGAGGTCCGCAGCCCCTGCCGGCCGGGACGGGCCCGACCCGTCGACGACGTGCCGACACCGCCACGCCGGTCAGCGGCGTTTGCGCGTCATCACGTAGACCAGCAGGTTCGCCACCGCCCGGTAGAATTCCGCCGGGATCGCCTGGTTGATCTCGACATGGTCGTACATCGCCCGGGTGAGCGCCTTGTCGACGACGACCTCGATCCGGTGCTTCTCGGCGAGCTCGCGGATGCGCAGGGCGATCAGGTCCGCCCCCTTGGCCAGCACCATCGGGGCATCGTTCTCGCTCTGGTCGTAGCGCAGCGCGATCGCGTAGTGCGTCGGGTTCGCCAGGATCATCGTGGCGCGGGGCACCGCCGCCATCATCTGCTTGCGCAGCCGGTCCTGCGCCAGCGAGCGCATCTTCGCCTTCACGAGCGGATCGCCCTCGAGCTGCTTGAACTCGTCCTTCACCTCCTGCCGCGACATCCGCAGATCGCGCTGCCAGCGCAGGCGGGTCCAGACCAGGTCGCCGGCGACCAGCGCGATCGTCGCGACGCTGACGGCCGAGACGAGGCGCACCGACAGGGTCAGCAGGAATTCGGGCAACCCGACTGGATCCACGAACATGACATTGACGATCTCGTGGCGGTCCGCGTGCAGGACCATGTAGGACATGCCGCCGATCGCGAAGAACTTGAACAGACTTTTCCCGAACTCGATGAATCCCTGCAGACTGAAGAGCCGATTCCAGCCGGTGACGGGGGAGATGCGGGACCATTTCGGCTGAATGCGATCGATCACGACGCGCGGTGCATTCTGGAAGATCGAGGCGGTGATGCCGGCCGCGAGGAGGATGATCAGGACCGGCAGCAGGAACCGGCCCATCTCCAGGGCGAGGGCGTGGACGAGGCGCATCGCGTCGTGGCGCGTCTCCACGCTGAAGTTGCGCGGCTGCTCCAGGATCAGCGCGAGCCTCTGGACGAAAGGCAGCCCCTGATCCCGCGCCACGAAGACGAGGAAGATCAGCAATCCCAGGATGGAGGCGAAGACGGGCGCTTCCCGCGAGAACGGCGTGTTGCCCTCCGCGATCGCGTCGCTGATCTTCTTCTCGCTCGCCGCCTCGGTCTTGCTCTCCCTGTCCTCAGACATCGCGGCGGCCCGATCTCCGGCCGCCCGCGGCACCGCGCCGACCGGCCCGGCGGGACGTGTCCGTCGGACCGGAACCTCGGAGCCGTCCTCGACCGGGGACGGCGCTAGCGGAAGTAGGTCTCATCCGAGTCGGCCGGGGTGAGTTCGATCTCGCCGCGCGCCGCCATCTCCAGCGCCTGGTCGGTGATCGCGCGACGCGCGTCGAGCACGTCCCGCTGCGGGGCAGGCTCGCCCCCCTCCAGCTCGTGCTCGACGAGGCGCCGGGCGCGGGCGGTCAGCGCGCTGAGCACGACGTTCCGCAACGGCCCGTTCGTGCCCTTCAGGGCGAGGATGACCTTCTCGTGCGGGACTTGGTCGAACAGCGTCGTCCGCGCCCGCGGCGTCATGTGGATGATGTCGTCGAAGGTGAAGAGCAGGCTCTTCAGGATCTCGGCCGATTTCGGCCGCGTCTGCGTGAGGTTGTCCAGGACCTCCTCCATGCTCTGGCGCTCCATCTTGTTGACGATGTCGGCCATGCGCGAATGGGTATCCGCCGCGGCATTGCGCGCCAGGTTGATCATGAAGTCCTCGTGGATCGTCTGCTCGATCATCTTCATGGTCGCGTCGACGATCGGCTTGAACGTCAGCATCCGCCGCATGATGCCGTTGCGCAGCGGGGCCGGCAGCTGCGCCATCACCTTGGCGGCGCAGGCCGGCTTGACCTTGGACAGCACCAGCGCCGCGGTCTGAGGGTGCTCCTTGATCAGGTAGCCCGCCAGGGCGGTCTCGGATCCGTTGGAGATGCGGTCCCAGATCGAGCGCTCCCCGCTGCCGAGCACGTCGGCCATGATGTCGGCGATCTGCTCGGGGGGAAGCACGCCCTCGAGCAGCTTCTCCATCTCTCGGGCGGTGCCGATCAGGTTCGCACCGTCGGCGAAGAACGCGGCCAGCTGCTCGACGATGACCTCGAGCTGCGGCCTCGGGACGGGCCCGAGCTGCGAGACCGCCCGGGTGATCTGCTTCAGCTCACCGGTGTCGAAGTACTTGACCAGTCGACTCGCCGAGCCCTTGTTCATCGCGATGAGGACGGCCGCGACTTCCTCGGCGGGCGTGAGAACCTTCCGACCAATCTTGGTCACGGAGCCTGCGGCCATGGTGTCCGCCCCGTCAGCCGTTGGCATCGGCCGCAGCGGGGCCGACGATCTCGGTCAGGGAGACGCCGAAGCGCGAGTTGTCATCCTCGACGACGACGACCTCGCCGCGGGCGATGACGCGGCCGTTGACCACGACGTCGACCGGTTCGCCGACGCGGTGATCCAGGGGTACGATCGCGCCGCGTCCCAGCTTCATCAGGTTGGAGACCGGCATCGTGGCCGAGCCGAGGACCACCTGCATCAGGACCGGGATCCGCAGGATCGAGTCGAGGTTCCGGCCGCTGCCCAGGCGCTCGTCGTGCACCCGCTGCCCTTCGGCCTGGGCCTCGATCCGCGTGAACAGGCTCTCGCTGTGACCGCCTCCCTGTCCGGACTCGGTACTCGGTTGTTCTGAGGGGGATGACATCAAGCGCTCCTCGGGGAAGGGATGGCCCACCGCACGGCACCGCCGGGTCCGGCGATCGCGGGGGCAACGGGTGTGGCGCCGCCGGCGGAAGGCGTCAGGCGCTCGTCAGGCGGCCTCCGACCGCGGCGTCGGACGGGGCGGCCGCGTGCGCGGGGGCCGTCAGCCGGTCCCGCTCGGCCCGCAATTCGGCCAGGGCCGCCTTGGCGTGCTCGATCTCGCGGCTGAGATCTTCGAGGACCACGCGCCCGTCCTGGGCGAAGGACTGGACGGCGTTGCTCGCGCCGACCAGAGCCGAGGCGCTCCAATCGACCATGTCCCGGTATTGCGCGTGATAGCGGTCCAGCCGCTTCAGCCGCATGTACATCGGAACGAGGCAGGCCGTCGTCGCGACGAGAGCGGCGAACAACAGGGCCTCAGCGAGCGAGAACATCATCGATAAACTCCTGATCCTGATCGATGAAGTGGTCCACGCGCAGGACGATGGCGCCATCCTCCTGCCCGACATCGCACCAGAACAGATCACGGTCGTTCCCGACGAGCTTGACGCGGCTCCGCGGCGTGGCCCGCAACTCCAGGACCTGCCCGACCGCGAGATCGGCGATCTCGCCCAGCGCGAGAGGCTTCTCCTCCAGGATCGCCTTCAGGGTGACGGGGGTCTTCTGCACCTCGCCCGCGATCTGCCGGGTCCACCGGGAATCCCTGGCCGAGGTCTCGCCCACCAGGATCCGGGCCAGGCTCTGGCGCATCGGGTTGAGGACGGATTGCGGGATGACGATGAACATCTCGCCGCCGCGGTTGAGCGCCTGGAGCAGGAATTTCGCCGCGACCGCCTGGTTGTTCCGGCGTCCGATCACCGCGAAGTCCATCCGCAGCTCCGTCCGCTCGAGCTTGAACGGCGTGTCCGCCACCAGCGCGAAGGCGGATTGCACCGCCCGGCCGACCTGCTCGAACAGCCGCTGGGCGATCCGCATCTCGATGTTGGAGAACGAGCGCTCCTCGTCGAGGGGCGGCTCCGAGCCGTCGGATCCGAGCAGGACCTCGACCATCGTGAAGATGAAGTCGCGGTCGAACCCGACCAGGATGTGACTGTCCCATTCCGGCGCCTGGAAAATGCCGGCGATCGCGTTCGACTCGTAGGGTTCGAGGATGTCGCCGAAGCGCTGGCTCTCGACGTTGCTCAGCGAGAAATAGACCGGAGAGGCCGCGAAGTGCCGGAGCTGGTCCGCACAGAAGGTCGCGACCCTGTCGAGGATCACGTGCAGCATCGGCAGGCGCTCGAGGGACAGGCCCGCCGCATCCAGCAGCCGGTCCCGGATGTCGTTGACGACTTGTTGCCGGTCCATCGTCAAGCCGCCTCGCGCAGGACGGTCTCGCCGCGCGGCGAGGCCGTCATCGTCGCGTCCTCGACCTCGTCGATGGTCGGCCTGTTGGCAGAGGTGATCGCCTTGCGCCCGTACTCGACGGCGATCTGCGGCAGGGCGCCGTTCATGTAGGCCAGCAGGGTCTGCTTCACGATGATGTAGAGCCGCGCCTGCGATTCGCGCGTCGCCTTGATCTTGTTGGCGACCGGCGCGACCACCGTGTACGAGACGAAGATGCCCGTGAACGTGCCGACCAGCGCCGAGCCGATCAGGCTTCCCAGAAGCGCGGGCGACTGATCGAGCGCGCCCATCGCCTTCACGATCCCGAGGATCGCCGCGACGATGCCGAGGGCGGGCAGGCCGTCCGCCGTGATCATCAGCGCGTTGTACACCTTCAACTTGTCGCGCCGGTGCGTGGCGATCTCCTCCTCCATCAGCGCCTCGACGTCGTAGGGGCGCGCGTTGCCGATGATGATCAGGCGCACGTAGTCGCAGATGAACAGGGTCAGCGCCGGGTCCCGCGCTGCGCGCGGGTAGGCCTTGAAGATCTCGGATTCGCCGGGACGCTCCAGATGGCCCTCGACCTCGTTGCGCGGCTTCGAGCGCACCTCCCGGGTCAACGCGAACAGAAGACCGAGAAGTTCGAGGTAATCCTCCCGCCTGGGAACGCGCGCGAAGACGGCGTCCCTCAGCGCGCTGCCGGTGTCCAGCACCACGCCGGCGGGATTGGCGACGATGAACGCGCCGATCGCGGCCCCGCCGACGATGATGAACTCGAATGGCTGCCAGACCACGGTCAGGTGGCCGCCGAGAGCCCAGAAGCCGCCGCCCACGCTGGCCGCCGCGATCAGTAAGCCGATGATTACACCCACGCGGCGCCTCGATGTCGTAACGGTTGATCCGTCAGGCCGTAGACCGCCATGCTTGCGCAGGGCTGGAGCCTGACCGCTGCGCCGCCCCGAAGCTCTCGGAGCGGCACGGGCAAGGTCCGGACAAGCTCCGGGCCTTAGGAAGCACCGAGATGCCGCGTGTTCACCGACACCAACGCACCGCCGTCGCACGATCCCGCAGGCGCGCGAAATCTGGAGACGATGCATGTCTTCCACCTATATGGACTACACGCTCATATCCCGGGATATCGCGAAGTCCCTGAAGAACAAGGCGGCCGAGCGCGCGGTCGCGAACGACACGAAGTACTTCTCGGAGCACATCGGCGACGTCACGTCAGTCGACGACTTCATCGGAAACGCGCGGCTCTTCAATTTCGCCATGCGCGCCTTCGGTCTCGAGGACATGGCCTACGCCAAGAGCTTCATGAAGAAGGTTCTCCTCGGGGAACCCGACGCGAACGGGCACGTCTTGGTCGACCGGCTGCAGGACACGCGGTACAGGGACTTCGCGAACGCCTTCAACTTCCGGTCCTACGGTGACGACCCCAGCAAGCCGAAGACATTCGACAATCCTGAAGTCGAGGCCATGCTCGAGTCCGTCGGCGCCAACAAGACGGTCGACCAGCAAAAACTGGACTACGACAGTCAGACCGGCCGGGATACACAGTACATTTCCGATTTCGCGGCTTATGTGACCTCCGTGGACGATATCGTCTCGGATCCCAAGCTCTCGTCGATCGTCCGCGCGACGGTGGGGCTGCCGCCCGCCTCCGAGACGGCGGATCCCGCCACACAGGCCGCGGAGATCGCGAGCAAGTTCGACGCGGCGACCTTTCAGAATCCGGCGGCCGTGGACGCGTTCATCGACGAGTACCTGGCGATGCGCAAGGAAGGGCGGAAGGCGATCATCGACCCCTATTTCCGACCCTCCGGGACCTACGCCAACTCGGATGCGGAGACCGAGAAACTGGCCGCCTACTTCCGAGCCAAGGCGAGCACGCTCCAGACCGCTCAAGACATCGTCGCCGACACGACACTGACCGACATCGTCTGGAGCACCCTCGGTCTTCCCGCGACGAGCGCCTCGAAGGATCCGAAGGCCCAAGCGGCCCTGATCGCGAAGAATCTCGACGTCGCGTCGCTTCGGGATCCGAGGACGCTCAGCCAGTTCATCGACCGGTTCAAGGATGCGCGCGTCGCGGCCCGCTCCGCGACGGTCGACGCCTATGTCCGTCAGACACTCGAGGATGACGCGGGCGCGCAGGACCAGGGCACGCGGCTGGCGCTCTACTTCAAGCGCCAAGCCGGGACCATCAAGTCCATCTACGGCATCCTGGCGGACAAGGCCCTGGCCGAGGTCGTCCGGACGACGCTCGGTTTCCCGGCCGAGATGGCGCGGAGCGACCTGGATTCGCAGGTCGCTCAGATCAGCAGGAAGCTCGACATCACGACCTTCCAGGACCCGGAGAAGCTCGACCGCTTCATCAGGCGCTTCACCATCATGTGGGACGCCAAGAACGACACGGCGGCACAGCCCGCACTCTCACTGTTCGGCGGAGCCGACGGCGGCTTCGACACCGGTGTCCTGCTCAAGCTGCAATCCATCCGGCTCGGGGGCCACTGACATGCAGTCGTCGCTCTACGTCACGCTGTCCGCCCAGATGGCGCTCGAGCAGCGCCTGAACACGGTGGCCGCCAACGTCGCCAATCTCGGGACGGTCGGGTACCGGGCGGAAGAGGTGAAGTTCGAGACGATCCTGTCCCAGGCGGGTCACCGCGACGTCGCCTTCGCGACGCCGGGCGAGACGTTCCTCTCGCGCAAGGCCGGCCCGCTGATCAAGACGGATTCCCCGCTCGATGTCGGCCTTCAGGGCGACGGCTGGCTGGCCGTGCGCGGGCCGCGGGGCATGGTCTACACGCGGGACGGCCGCATGCAGGTCACGGCCGCCGGCGACCTTCAGGATCTCGACGGGCGCGCCATCCTGGATCCCGGCGGGTCGCCGCTGACCGTCGACCCGGAAGGGCCGCCGCTCACGATCGGCCAGGACGGGATCGTCTCCCAGGGCACCAACCAGATCGGGGCGCTCGGCGTGTTCCGGCTGGACCCCGCCGCGAAGCTGACGCGCGTCGCCGGCGGCGCGGTGGCGTCCGACCTTCCGGGCCGGCCGATCCTCGACTTCAACCAGCGCGACGAGACGACGGTCCGGGTCCAGCAGGGCTTCCAAGAGGGCGCCAACGTCAATCCGGTCATGGAGATGTCGCGGCTCATCGAGATCACGCGCGCTTTCCAGAGCGCGGCGGCCGCGGTGGCGGAATCGGAATCGTCGCTGCAGGACGCCATCCGCGGCCTCGGCCCGACCGCGTGAGCCGCCCTCGCTCCCGTCCTGACCTCCGGGAAACCGCATGAACGCCCTCGACCGCGTCGCCGCCATGCTGGGGCGTCGGGACGATCCCCCCCTCATCCGGATCGGCGGGTCGGTCAGGGAGATCGGCGCGGGCCATTGCCGGATCCGCATCGCCCTGCCGCTCCTGAGACTCGGCGACCGCATGCGGATCGAGGCCGCGGGCCGCGAGATCGACGGCGAGGTTGTGCGGATCGACGAAGATGGCGTGATCCTCAAGCCGTTCGAGGGCCGGATCGAGGCCGGCCTGGGGGCGCCGGCCTACCGGGTGCCGACCTCCGGAGCTCGGCCCTGCGAGGCGTGGAAGGACCGGGTCGTCAACGCCCTCGGGACACCGATCGACGGGAAGGGGGATCTTCCGACGGGCGCGCGGGCGATGCCGCTGGACGCGGACCCGCCGCCCGCGATGGCGCGGTCGCGGGTGGACAGCCCGCTCCGGACCGGCGTGCGGGCGATGGACCTGTTCACGCCGCTCTGCGCGGCCCAGCGGATCGGCATTTTTGCCGGCTCAGGGGTCGGGAAGACGACGCTGCTCTCCATGCTCGCCCGCTGCTCGGGGTTCGACGCCGTCGTCGTCGCCCTGGTGGGCGAGCGCGGACGCGAGGTGCGGGAGTTCCTCGAGGGCCCGATGCGGGAGAGCCGGTCGCGCGCGGTCGTCGTCGTCGCGACGGGCGACGAGAGCCCGATGATGCGTCGGCAGGCCCCGAAGCTCGCCTTCGCGGTCGCCGAGTATTTCCGGGACCAGGGCCAGTCCGTCCTGCTCGTGCTCGATTCGGTGACGCGCTTCGCCCATGCCGCCCGCGAGGTGGCGCTGGCCGCCGGCGAGCCGCCCGTTGCGCGGGGCTACCCGCCGAGCGTGTTCGGCGATCTGCCGCGCCTGCTGGAGCGGGCCGGTCCCGGCCTGGACGGGGGCGGGGCGATCACCGGACTCTTCTCGGTGCTGGTCGACGGGGACGACCACAACGATCCCGTGGCCGACAGTATCCGCGGAACCCTCGACGGACACATCGTCCTCGACCGGGCCATCGCCGACCAGGGCCGCTACCCGGCGATCGACGTGCTCGGCTCGATCTCCCGCCTCGCCGACCGCGTCTGGACCGAGCAGCAGCGCCAGCTCGTGCGCATGCTCAAGAGCCTGATCGCGCGTTACGAGGATTCCCGGGATCTGCGCCTGATGGGCGGCTACCATGTCGGGGCCGACCCGGAGCTGGATCAGGCGGTCGCCCTGGTCCCGAAGATCTACGACGCCCTGCGGCAGGACCCGACCGATCCGCAGAGCCTCGACGCCTTTCTAGATCTCGCAACCGCGCTGCGGAGCTGATCGAGAGCCGGGCCCCGGGCGCCCGCGGCAGACCGAAATCCGGCGCCGAAAGCTTCGGGCAAGCGAGCCCTGCTCTGAGTAACGCGACGGTTTCGGATGAGAGGATCCTCGCCATGGGCCTGTATGGTGTGCTGCACGCCGGTGTTTCCGGCATGAACGCGCAGTCCAACAGACTGGGAACAGTTGCCGACAACATCCAGAATCAGAACACGACCGGGTACAAGCGCGCGTCGACGGAGTTCTCGTCACTCCTGATCGACCCCAGCCCCGGATCATACGATGCGGGATCCGTCGACACGGTGGTCCGGCACAGGATCAGCGAAGAGGGCACCGGGACCGCCACGAACTCGCCGACGGATCTCACCATCAAGGGCAACGGCTTCTTCGTGGTGAAGGACGGGTCCGGACGATCCTATCTGACCCGGGCCGGAAACTTCGTGGTCGACGGGCAGACGGGCGATCTCGTCAATGCCGCCGGCATGCGCCTCCAGGGCTACAGCCTGGCGAATGGCGAGCCGAGCGTGTCGCTGAACAGCTTCGACGGGATGATGAACGTCAACGTGGCGAAGCTGGCGATGAAGACGAGCCCGTCCACGGCCGGGACGCTCGAAGGCAACCTGTTCAGCGACACCCCGATCGCGACCAACCCGCCGGGCTACTCGCTGAAGAGTTCGATCACGACCTACGACAATCTCGGCCACCCCTTCAAGGCCGATCTCTACTTCGCCAAGACGGCCAACAACACGTGGCAGGTCACGGCCTACGATGCCAGCTTGCCGGGGAACTATCCCGGAACACCGCTCGGGGGGCCGACGACGCTGACCTTCAACGCGTTCGGCCAGATCGCGGGCGCGCCGAAGCTGAACTTCACCGTCCCGAACGGGCAGCCCTTCACCCTCGACCTGTCGCCGCTGTCGCAGGTGGCGGACGTCGCACAGGTCAGCGACATCAAAGCCCGGTCCGTCAACGGAAACGCGGCCAGCGCCGTCGAGGGCGCCGACATCGACACGGACGGCACGGTCTACGCGATCTACAGGGACGGATCGCGCCGCGCGGCCTTCCGGATCCCGGTGGCGAGCGTCGGGAGTCCGGACAATCTGACTCCCCGTGCCGGCAACGTCTTCGACGTCAACCCCGAATCGGGGCCGGCGCAGATCGGCTTCGCCAATGTCGGCGGCCGCGGCCACATCCAGTCGAAGATGCTCGAGAACTCGACCGTCGATCTCGGCACCGAGCTGGCGACGATGATCGAGGCGCAGACGACCTACGGCGCCAACTCGAAAGTCTTCCAGACCGGCTCGGAGATGCTCGAGCTTCTCGTCAACCTGAAGCGCTGAAGCCGGACTAGGGGACGATCGAGATGGGCCTCTCCGTTGCACTCAACGCCGCGCGCGGCTCCCTGCAGGCGAACGCGATCCAGACGGACGTGGTCTCGCGCAACGTCGCGGGCGCCTACGATCCCTCCTACTCGCGCAAGATCGCGTCAGTGGTCACGACGGACGGCCCGGTCCGGGTCGTCATCAACCGCGCCAGCAGCACGGCCCTGTTCGACCGGATGATGGGCAGCACCTCGGAACTCGCCGGTTATCAGGCGGTTCTGGACGGCCTCACGAGCCTGGAGGACACGGTCGGCGACACGGATGCGGGCCGGTCCATCGCCGCCAAGGTGGGCGCCCTGAACATCGCCCTGGGCGATGCCGCCGGCGAGCCCAACGACATCAATCTGGCGAAGGCCGCCGTGGCGGCGGCCCGCGACCTGGCGCGCGCCCTGAACCAGGCGAGCAGCAAGATCCAGGCAACGCGCCTGAATGCCGATCACGAGATTCGGACTTCCGTCACGACGATCAACGACCTGCTCCGAAAGTTCGACGCCGCCAACAGTGCTGTCGTCCTCGGGACCGTGCGGGGCGAGGATATCAGCGACGCCCTGGATAACCGCGACAAGATCCTCGCCCAGCTCTCGCAGGAGATCGGCATCAGCACGATCGTCCGCGAGAACAACGACATGGCGATCTATGCCGATAACGGGTCGCCCCTGTTCGAGCGCGGGCCCCGGACGGTCACGTTCGAGTCGACAGCGGCCTTCGTCCCGGGAACGGTCGGCAAGGCGGTCTTCGTCGACGGCGTGCAGGTGACCGGCCACGGGTCCGTCATGCCCCTGCAGACCGGTCGCATCGTGGGACAGATGACCGTCCGCGACGACCTCACGGTCACGTACCAGAAGCAGCTGGACGCGATCGCCGGCGGGTTGATCGCCGCCTTGGCGGAAACCGACAGCACGTCGCTGGGCGGCACGCCGCTGGCAGGGCTGCTCACCTATCCGGGGGGCCCCGCCCTTCCCGCCGCGGGGACGGTGGGGCTGGCCGGCACGATCCGCGTCAACCCGGCCGCCGATCCCGAGCAGGGCGGCAACCCGTTCACCCTGCGCGATGGCGGCATGAACGCGGGCCCGCAATACGCCTACAACACCACGAATGCGGCGGCCTTCGCCGAACACCTCAGGGCCCTCCGCGCCGCCCTGGGCGCGGAGCGGACGTTCCTGCCGGACTCGGAACTGCCGCACGCGGCCACGCTGCAGGTGGCCGCGGAGACCTCGGCGAGCTGGCTCGAGGCCACCCGGCAGGGCGCATCGAAGCAGGTGGACCGGGAATCCGCGCTCCTGGACAGCGCGTCGACCGCCCTCTCGAACGCCACCGGCGTGAATCGCGACGACGAGGTGGCGACGATGCTTCAGCTCGAGAAGTCGTACGCGGCGTCCGCGAAGCTGATCGCGACGGTCAACGCGATGCTCCAATCCCTTCTCGATGCCGTGAGATAAGCCATGAAGACCAGCTACATCTCGACTGCGACGCTCTGGAACTCGCCCCGCTCCCATTCGGCGCGCCTGCAGGCCGAGATCGCGAAGGCCAACGTCGAGATGGACAATGATGGCCGGTTCGCCGATGTCGGCCTGGAGCTCGGCCACAAGACCGGCCTCGATCTCGACCTCCGCCAGGCGGTCGACGACCTGAAGGCCCAGCAGAGCCGGAACAAGTTGACCACCCTGCGCCTCACGGCGACGCAGGAGGCGCTCAATCAGATCCGCGCGGACGGCGAGTCCTTCCTGGCGCTGGTCGCGCCCGGGAAGCCGTTCGCCAGCAGCGGCGCCGAGCTCGCTCAGGGCGCCGCGGCGCGGCTCTCCGCCCTGACCGGGCACCTGAACACGTCGGTGGCGGGGCAGGCCCTGTTCGCCGGGATCAACACAGATCACCGCCCGATCGCCGACTCGCAGACCGGCCTGCCCCCGGCCGCGAAGTCGGCGTTCGACACCGCGTTTCAGACCGCCTTCGGCTTCCTGCCGGGGACGTCACCGGACGCCCTCAACATCACCGCCGCGCAGATGCAGGCGTTCCTCGACGGCCCCGCCGCCGCCCTGTTCGCCGACCCTCAGTGGGGCGCGACCTGGTCGTCCGCCTCCAACGTGAACATCCGCAGCGAGCTCGGCGGCACCGAGACGGCGGAGACCTCCGTCAACGCCAACGTCCAGACCGTTCGGCAGCTCGCTCAGCTGTACACGCTCGGATCCCAGATCGGGCTCTCCAGCCTCGCGCCGGAAACCCAGTCGGCCGTGTTCGACAAGATGCGCAACCTGGCCGGCGTCGCGACCTTCGGCCTGACGCAGATCCAGGCCGATCTCGGCACCGTCCAGGCGCGGATGAAAGGCATCGACACCCAGCTCGATGCCAAGATCAAGGGCCTGACCCTCGGCTACCGGTCGTTCGAGGACGTCGACCCCGTCGAGCTGAAGACGCGCCAGAGCAATCTGCAGACTCAGCTCCAGATATCCTACAGCCTGACGAACGAACTTCGGAAGATGAACCTTATCGATTACGTCTGATCGGCGGAGATAGCGCGCGACGTGTCCGCTATGTCAGGGCTCGTCCGCCTCTCAAGTCATCGCGGGAAACAGAGGGCAAGGTCGGCAATGTACGGGGCGTCTTACGCGGAAGCCTACCGGGAAACCATGGGCGATTCCCCGGCCATCGGCCGCGAGCGCGAGCGCGAGGCGTTCGATCGCGCGATCGAGCTGATGAAGCGGGCGGACGCCGCAGAGGCCTCGGCGGAGCTGCGCTGGGAGGCCACGAGCTTCCTCCAGCGCCTCTGGAGCATGCTCATCGATGATCTCGCCAACCCCGCCAACAGCCTTCCCCCGCAATTGCGCGCGGACCTGATCTCGATCGGCCTCTGGAACATGAGCCGGAGCGACCAGATCGTCCGCGGCGACGCGTCCGGCTTCGAGCCCCTGATCTACGTCAACACCCTGATCCGCGATGGTCTTCGATGAGCCGCTCCATCAATCTCAGCCTGCGGGGCCGCGAGCGCATCTTCATCAACGGCGCTGTCCTGCGAGTTGACCGCAAGGTCACGATCGAGTTGCTCAACGACGCCACGTTCCTGCTCGAGGCGCACGTCCTGCAGGCCGAGCAGGCGACGACACCGATCCGCCAGCTCTACTTCATCGCGCAGGCCATGCTGATCGATCCGCGCAACGCGGACCGCGTCCGCCAGGCCTACGACAAGGTGGACAGCGCAATTCTCGATCAGGCCCGCGACGACGATGTCGTGACCGGACTGGCGGCCGCGCGAACGTTCCTCGACACGGGCCGCCCCTTCGAGGTGCTGCGGATCCTGCGCGGCCTGTTCGAGCCCGACACTTCGCAAGTCCCCGATCGGACAGGCGTCCTCACGCATCAGGTTGCGTGAGGGCGCCCCGGAACGCATCCCGCACGGAGAGCCAACATGTCCCTGCCGATTGCCAGCACCACAACCCCGGACGCGTCGACGAAGGCAGCGGCCCGCACCACAGCTGCGCCGGCCGCGACGACAGCGACGCTCAATTACGACAACTTCCTGAAGCTCCTGCTCGCGCAGATGAAGAACCAGAACCCGACCGACCCGATGAAATCGACGGATTACATGGCCCAGCTGGCGACGTTCTCGCAGGTCGAGCAGAGCGTCAACATGAACAGCAAGCTCGACGCGCTGCTCACCTCCTCGACCCTGTCTCAGGCCGGCGGCCTCGTCGGCCACACCGTCACCTCGGCCGACAAGACACTGACCGGCACCGTCGTCTCGGTCGAGGTGGCCAGCAACGGCCTGCTGGCGCATCTCGATAACGGCAAGGACGTCCGGTACGAGCCGGGCATGACGGTGTACTAGCCGGCCCTCCCCACGCCGGCGGCCCGGTCGGTCGGGATGCACGCCGGAACGCGGCCCGACGCGCGGCCGGCATCATTGACGGCCGCACCTTGTCGACGCGCCTCCGGGACGGATCGGCGCGGGGCCGACGTGAGGCACGGGATCCGCTTCCCGTCCGCGGCGTCGCGTTGTGCATCGGCCTCCACATCCGACGGGCAGAACGGTGGGCCCCGCGGTCGCTGCGCGGACCATGCCGTCGCCGGTGAGGCCTTCCCCCTCGTGAGGGCGGGATCGCTCGCACGTCGATGGCGGCTCCCGCTCCAGCGGGAGCGCGGGCTCCCCGAGGCTGCCGATCCCGGCACGCGAATCACCGCCTTCCTTCACCGATCGGCCCCATGAACGAGATCGACGCCCTCGAGCTGGTCCGCTCCGCGATCTGGACCATCATCGTCGCCTCCGGGCCGGCCGTCGGGGCGGCGATGGTCGTGGGCATCCTCATCGCCCTGTTCCAGGCGCTGACACAGATCCAGGAAGTCACCCTGACCTTCGTCCCGAAGATCGTTGTGGTCCTGATCGTGATGATCGTGACCGGCTCCTTCGTCGGCGGCCAGATCTACGCGTTCACCGAGATGGTCTACGGCCGGATCGTCTCGGGGTTCTGAGCGGCCGCCCCGGTCGCGCGGCGGCCCACGAACCGAGCCGGCGGAGCCCGGCGGCGAGCGCCCGCCACGGCCGGCGCAATCCAGGCGCAAGCTTGGTGATCCAGAAGCACAGGCGATACGGAGAGGGGTGAGAGCGTGGCAGCGGCCGTACAAGCGCTCGCGCCGGAGGGCAGAGTTCGGCGGGATATCTGGTTCGCGGTCGGGATCATCGCGATCCTCGCGGTCCTGTTCCTGCCTGTGCCGGCGGTGCTGATCGACATCGGACTGGCGCTGTCCATCGCCCTGTCCGTGCTGATCCTGATGGTGGCGCTCTGGATCCAGAAGCCGCTCGAGTTCTCGTCGTTCCCGACGATCCTGCTGATCGCGACCCTCCTGCGCCTGGCGCTGGGGATCGCGACGACCCGGCTGATCCTGTCGAACGGCGATGCCGGCATCGACGCCGCCGGCCACGTCATCCAGGGCTTCTCGCAGTTCGTCATGAGCGGCGACTTCGTGATCGGCCTGGTGGTCTTCGCCATCCTGATCACCGTGAACTTCCTGGTGATCACCAAGGGCGCGACCCGCATCGCCGAGGTCGGCGCCCGCTTCACCCTGGACGCGATCCCGGGCAAGCAGATGGCGATCGACGCGGATCTCTCGGCCGGCCTCATCGACGACAAGGAGGCGCAGCGGCGGCGGCGCGAGCTCGAGGAGGAGAGCGCGTTCTTCGGCTCCATGGACGGCGCCTCGAAATTCGTGCGCGGCGAGGCGATCGCGAGCCTGATCGTCATCGCGGTCAACATCTTCGGCGGCATCATCATCGGCGTCACCCGCCACGGCCTGCCGCTGGCCAAGGCGGCCGACGTCTTCACCAAGCTCTCGGTCGGCGACGGTCTGGTCTCGCAGATCCCCGCGCTGATCGTGTCGCTCGCCGCGGGCCTGCTGGTCTCCAAGGGGGGCACCCGCGGCACGGCCGAGCAGGCCGTCCTCGGGCAGCTCGGCGCCTATCCGCGGGCGCTGTTCGTGGCCGCCGGGCTGATGCTGGTCTTCGCGATCCTGCCCGGGATGCCGTTCGTGCCCTTCGCGGTCCTGAGCGCCCTGATGGGCACGATCGCCTACCTGATTCCCCGGCGCCTCGCCGAGGTGCAGTCGAAGGCCGACGCCGAGGCGCGGGCGAAGGAGCGGCAGCTCCTCCTGGAACGCCAGGACAGCGAGGCCGTGAAGGAATCGCTGAAGACCGCCGAGATCGAGCTCCGCCTCGGCAAGCACTTGGCGGTGCAGATGCAGCCCGCACAGCAGGAGCTCGCCCACCGGGTCGGCCGGATGCGGCGGAAATTCGCCCAGCAATACGGGTTCGTGGTTCCGGAGATCCGGCTCGTCGAGTCGGCCACCGTCCCGAGCAAGAGCTACGAGATCGCGATCCACGGGACCGTCATCGCCGCGCAGCAGGTCCGTCCCGGCGAGATGATGATCGTCGTGGGCGACGGGCCGCTGCCGACCGTGACCGGCGAGGAGGTGCGCGAGCCGGCCTTCGGCATGCGGGCCGTCTGGGTGCCGGACGCCTACGCGCCGGAAGCCCGGCGCGAGGGCTTCAGCCCGATCGACTGGCACGCCGTCATGCTGACCCATGTCAGCGAAGTCATCCGCAACAACCTGCCGCAGCTGCTCTCCTACAAAGATATGCGGATGCTCATCGACCGCCTGGATGCCGAGTACAAGCGGCTGGTCGACGAGATCTGTCCGTCGCAGATCTCGTATTCGGGCCTGCAGGCCGTGCTCAAGCTGCTGCTCGCCGAGCGGGTCTCGATCCGGAACCTGCACCTGATCATCGAGGCCGTCGCCGAGATCGTCCCGCACGCGCGGCGGGCGGAGCAGATCGCCGAGCATGTCCGCCTGCGGATCGCCCAGCAGATCTGCGGCGATCTCGCCGAGAACGGGGTCCTCCACGTCCTGCGGCTCGGCAGTCGCTGGGATCTCACCTTCCATCAGGGACTCAAGCGCGACGCCAAGGGCGACGTGGTCGAGGTGGATATCGATCCGCGCCTGATCGAGCAGTTCGGCGTCGAGGCCTCGGAGGCGATCCGCACCCACATGAAGACGGCGCACCGATTCGCCCTGGTCACCGCGCCGGAGGTCCGCAGCTACGTGCGGATGATCATCGAGCGGCTGTTCCCGACGGTCGCGGTCCTGTCGCACGTGGAGATCGCGCGCGGGGTCGAGATCAAGTCGCTCGGCACGATCTCCTGACAGCCGATGAGTCCCGACACGATCCTGGGCGTCTTCGTCATCTTCTGCCGTGTCGGCGGCTGCCTGCTGGTCGCTCCGGGACTCTCCAGCGCGCGGGTGGCGCCGCGCATCCGCCTGCTCGTCGCCCTGACCGTGACCCTCGCGGTGGCGCCGCTGCTGCTGCCGAGATTCGGCGCCGGGCTGCGCGACGCCGCGCCGGTCGACATCCTGTGGTGGATCGGGTGCGAGACGCTCACGGGCCTCGCGATCGGCTTCTTCGGCCGGTCCTTCTATTTCGCCCTCGAGACGTTGGCGAGCGGCGTGGCGACGATGATCGGCCTCGGGGGCATTCCGGGGAATCCGGTGGCCGATACCGAGGCCGCCTCCCTCGCCGGGTCGCTGATCGTGATGGCCGCGACGATCCTGGTCTTCGCCCTGGACCTGCACTGGGAACTCTTCCGCGGGCTGATCGCCTCGTACGACCGGATCCCGCCCGGACATCCCTTCGGATCGCGGCTGATGCTGGCCGGCCTGGTCGATCGGACCGGGGCGGCCTTCGCCATGGCCCTGCGCGTGACGAGCCCGTTCATCATCTATTCCGTGATCGTGAATCTCGCCCTCGGACTCGCCAACAAGCTCACGCCGCAGATCCCGGTCTTCTTCATCGCCACACCCTTCATCCTCTTCGGCGGCCTCGCGATCCTCCTGTTCCTCTCGAATGATCTGCTCGGGCAGTTCATCCTCGACTACGAACACTGGCTCAGACGAGGCTGACATGCAGACACGGCTCCGCCGGGCGAGGCGCCTCGTCCGCCTACAGGATCGGATGCACCGGCTCGCCGAGCGGGAGCTGGCCGTCGCGGAGCACCGGGTTCGAGCGGCCGACGCGGCCCAGCAGGACCTGATCCGCGCGTTGAACGAGGCCTCGGACTTTCACGAGCCGATCCGGGCCACCGCGGTGGGTCGCCTGAAATCCCTGGCGGTGGCGGCCCAGGATCTGCGCGCGGAGCGGGACGCCTCCGCGCAGCGGCTTCGCGAACGCGCCACCCAGCACAAGCGCACGGCGCTGTGGGTCGAGCGCCTGGAGGCCGCGCACCGGCACCACGCGGAGCGGCGGGATTGGGCCGAGCGGCTCGATCTCCTGACCGCGCCGGAGGCAAGCCTCCGACCAGCCAGGCCGGCTAGCGTGACGAACGAACCTAGTCCCCGCGCACCCGCGACGATCTCGGCCGCGTCCGAAGACCGAATCCGTCGCGGCGTCGCCACACCGGATATGACCGCGCCGTGAGCGTCCAACCACCCTCCGATATCGTCCTCGACGTCGCGCGCGCCGCCGATCCGGCCCGCTATCAGTCCGCCGTCACCAAGCTCACGCAGGCGTCGCCCGGAACCTTCGCGGACGCCCTGGGGACCGCCGCGGGCTCCCGGACGGGGGTCCCGATCGCGCCGCAGCCGAGCGCCGACACCGTGCTGACGCGCTTCCGGACGGCCGCGACGCTCCCGGCCCCGCGGGCGAAGGGCAGTCCCGCCGAGCAATTCGAGGCCTTCGTCCTGCAGAGCTTCGTGGAATCCATGCTTCCCCAGGGCGCGTCGGCCGTCTTCGGCAAAGGCAATGCCGGGTCGATCTGGAAGTCGATGCTGGCCGAGCAGCTCGGCGCCCAGCTCGCGAAAGCCGGGGGAATCGGCATCGCCCGGATGATCGATGCCGCGCATCCCGAGGCGGGCAGGGCGCCCGCCGCCGCGCGGATACCGGCCGCCTAGGCCGGTCCCCCCCGGCTCCCCCTTCGAGGACAAGGATCATGCTGCTGTCGTCTCTCAACCGCCTTGAGGCAACGATCGACGCCGAGACCACCGCGCTCACGGTGCACGATCTGCGGGATCAGGACGAGTTCAACCGCCGCAAGAGCCAGAGCCTGGTGGAGTTCGCGCGCCTCGGGCGGGCCGTCGACGCGGCGAACCTCAGTGCCGCCGAGATCGACGGCCTGGAACGGGTCCGCGCCAAGCTCCGGCGCAATCACGAGCTCCTGGGCATCCACCTGCGCGCCATGCAGGAAGTCTCGGATATCGTCGCGACGATGATCCGGAGCGCGGAATCCGACGGCACCTACTCCGCCGCCCTGCGCTACCAGGAGTGATCCGGGTGACCCGTATCGTCTTCACCGGTCTCTGGATCTGCGCGATCACGGTCCTGTCCAGCTTCGCGGTCATTGCCTGGATGCCGGACCTGCCGAAGCCGAAGGCCGAGGAGTACCTCGAGGGCTTGACCTATCAGAAGCTGCGTCCCCTCAACATCCCGATCATCGCCGACGGCGCGGTCCAGGGCTACATCCTCGCCACGATCATCTTCACGGCCGAGGCCCAGCTGATCAAAGGGGCGGGCGTGACGCCGGCACCGTTCGTGATGGATGAGTCCTTCCGTCAGATCTACGAGGACAAGGACCTCGATTTTCGCAACCTCAAGAAATACAATATCGATAAACGCCTGGACGAGATCAAGCGTCGGGTCAACGAGCGCCTGGGCTCCGAGGTCGTGAAGGACGTGATGGTCGAGAACTTCAACTTCGTGACCAAGAAGGATATCCGTAGCTAGAGCGCCTGCCGTCGGCAGGGACACCCCGCCGGTGCCTCCGCGAGCGCGGCTCTGCCGACCTGGATGGCGGTTCGGCGCGCACGCCTCGCGAGCCCCCGGCCAGGCGCGCGGAAGCGCTGTCCGGGCCCCGGACGGCTCGCGCGGGCCGCCGAGGGTCGGCCCGGGGCCTCCGGCCGTGCCGGTTTCGAGCCGCCGTGACCGGTTGAGCGCGCCCGGCCCCCGGTCCCGCCGGATCTTCGTCGAACGACCGCCCTCAGGAGCCGCCGCAAGGGCCCCATGCAGGGAGCGTCCTGGCGCGGCAGGACTCCGAGAGGGCTCGCAGCCTGGAATCGCCCCGGCGACGGGACAGCGCCACCGTGACGGCGCCGGCGACGCGGCCGCGCGCCCCCCAGCCACGCGGAGCCGCGCTCCGTTCGGGCGGGCAGCGATCGTCCCCCGGTGACGGACCGCGCGATCGACCCGCCGGAGCAGGGTCGAACCGCGGACCCGGCTCACGGCGTGCGCGTTTGCTGGAACGCCTGCCCCTCGACCGCCGCCGTGAGCCGATCGACGCTGCCCGCGGATGCGGCGATCAGCAGGCCGCCTTCGACGATCCCCGTGCCCGACAGGCCGTAGCGGAGGACGGGTCCGCCGTGCGCCCCGTGACCCGATCGCGGAGCGAGGCCGTCGCGGCTCAGGGCGAGGTCGTCGAAGCGGCCGACCAGCGTGCAGGGCAGGATGTGCAGCCGCCGCCCGCCGCACAGGCCGAACACCCGGCGGGACGCATCGAGGGCGACCGTCGCGGCGGGGTCGAGGTGCAGGAAGCCTTCGACCGCGAGGGGGCGCTCCCGCGTCGCGAACCGGTCGAACACGGCGATGCCGGAGAGATCCTCGAGCAGCACGAAGGTCCGGACATGCCGATAGTCGGGCCCGTGCACGGTGGTCTCGACGCGATACACGGTGGCGTCGCCGAGGCGGAGGGCCTCCCGAGCGCGCCCCGCGCCGACACCCGGCTCCCGACCGTCCGGGAGCGCGACGTTGTGCGCGCGCGCCGTCGCCACGTGCTGGCCCTCGCCTTCGGTGATCCAGCGCAGGCCGCCGGTGGCGAAGGTGAAGGCGGTGCAGTCCCGGTGATCCTGCGGGTCGACCTGCGCGGAGAAATCCGCCGTGAAGGCGGACCAGCCCGCGCCGTCGTCCGGCCGGCGCACGATGAGGGTCCCGGGACGGCTCGCCCCGGCAGCGGCGCCCCCTCCGCCGGCGGATTGTCCCGGCACGGGGAGAGCCATTCCGGGACGGGCATGCGCGGCCGCCAGCCGCTCCAGCCAGCGGTGTCGGTCTGCGTGGTCGGGCCTGGCGTCGAACGGGGGCAGGGCCCCGTCCGGCTCGAACAGGGCGATCATCCCGGCCCAGGCCGCCGGCAGACGGAGGTCGAGGAGTTCGGCCAGCGGCGCCAGCTCCGGCCGGGCGGCCAGGATGGGGACGAGGATCAGGGCCAGCGTGAGGAGTTCGAGGCTGCGGTGATACGACGGCTCCGCGACGCCGCCGCCGGGATCGATCATCGTCTCGAAGCCGCTCCGCAGGGCGAGAACCGCGAGGTGCGTCCAGTGCCGCGACATCGGGAAGGCGGGGAGGGCGAGCCCGGCCGCCAGCAGGGCGGCTGCGACCTGGAGTTCCAGCAGGGAACCCGCCACCGTGTGCTGCGCGAGGATCTCGGCCAGGGCCGCGGCATGCCGCACGACCTCACCGCCCAGGATCTCGACGGCGGGCTCCTCCGCCTCGCCCGCGTCCCGCGCCGCGGCTTCGAGCAGGCTCAGCATCGCCTCCAGACGGAGCGCCGCGCAGGCGGGGTGCAGGCTCAGCGTGTCCGCCGGCTGACCCCAGGGATTCGCTCGGGACCAGGAGAGGGCGGCCGCGACCGCGCGTTCCCGAACCCCGCGCTCCGGACTCTCGGCGGCGGCCCAGGTCCAGGCCAGGGACTGGAACGCCAGGCGCCAGGCCTGCGACCGGAACGGATCGGCCGCCCAGTCCGGCGCCTCCGGCAGCCTCCAGGCGGGCCGCGCTGCGAGACGGATGGCGCCCTCCGCCCAGCCATGGGCGTCGGGCCCGTCCCGCAGGCGCGCGAAGCTGCGCAGCGGCGACGGCCGCTCGGCCAGGAGGGGGAGATCGAGAAAGGGCCGGATCGACGCCGCGCGGGCACCGCCGTCCGGGGGGGCGAGGCGACCGAGCAGCCGCGCCAGGACTGCCTCGACACCCGGATCGGCGTCATCCGTCAGATTCGCGAGGCGCAGGTCGTCGTCGAGGAGCACGTCCGGCGCGGCGGTCAGCGCGAGGTCCCCGCCTCCCTCCCAGGTCGCGAAGCCGATATCGAGCGTCGCGGCATCCGGAGGGGGGCAGACCTTCAAGGTGAACCGGTAGGCTTGCCGATGGACCGGGATGTCGAGGAAGGCCGGGACCGACAGCGTGGCCAAGGTGTCGGGGTAGGGGGGCGGAATCGGATCGCCGTCGGCGTCGCGGAAGCGGATCTGGGCCAGCGCCCCCTCGGACCGGCCCTGCGCGATGACCTGGCCCCTGAACACGAGCGCGCGGCCCGGGACGAGGCCGTGCCGGAACCAGGTTGGCTGAGGACCGAGGACGATCCGGCCGTCCTGGAAGAGGCGGCCCTGCGGCGGCCCTGCGGCCTCGTCCCCCGCGGACGGGGTGCGGCGGCCGGTCGGGCGGATCTCGGGATCGACGACCCGGAACGGCCGGGTGTTGCGCCAGCTCCTGATGAGGATCGCCACCTCGGCCGCCGGGGCCGGCAGGTAGAAGCACAGCCGCACGGGCACGCTGCGCGCACCCGCGGGGCCGCCCGCCGCGCGCGGGCCGGACAGCCAGGCGCCGTGCGCGTCCGTCGATGTCCGAATCAGCCCCGGCACGCGCGCGAAATCGATCTCGGACCGGTCCCCTGTCAGGAACGCGACGCCGATCGCCGCGAGATCCTGGGCCTCGAGCGCGCGCTCGACGCTAGCGCAGATGACGTATGCGCTGAACTCATACCACTGGCCCGCTGACAGGCCGTCGAACGCGAAGACGGCGCGCGACCAGCGATTCTTGTTGCCGACGACAGGATCATCTTCGCGCGGGTTCGCTGCGCCCGCGACTTGCCGCACCGCGACCGGTTTGGAGACAGAACGATCGCTCATCTGACCTGAGGAGATCTCGCAACATCCGAGCGAAACACGATCGCGTCGCTCATCCTGGGTGATCCTGATTAAGGCCGAGCATCACCATCGATTGCCCGAACTTTGCGAACAATTTCCGTAAAATCGACCACAAATCTGCGGTAAACTCAAAAATTTTCGCGGATTCATCAAACTAAGACGGACAGGCCGGGCACCGTCTTGGCCGTTGACCTGATCTCATGCTTGCGCCATGGGATGAAAGCCAGGCAAACAACTTCGATCCAGATCACGTAACACATCTGGAGAACAATTAATTCAAACGGAGTCTTGTGGCAATGTACGTCATTGTCGATGAGCGGCCGATTGTAACCGATGGATACGTGGCCAACTTCAATCGAGAGGGCATAACATCGGTCGGATTGCTGGCAGACGATTTCGAGGACTGGCTGCAGACCGCCCCCGCGACCGACCTCGAGGCCGTCCAGGGCTTCCTGCTCGGCGACTGCGCGCAGCGATCGGACTTGCCGGAGCTGATCCAGAAGCGGTCGCGCGCACCGATCATCGCGATGATCGAGACGCGCTGCCTGAACGAAACCCTGAACCTGTTCGGCGCCGGCATCGACGACGTCGTCCGCAAGCCCGTCCACGTCCGGGAGATCCTCGCCCGAACCGAGGCGGTGTGGCGTCGCTCGCAGCGCGAGACCGCGAAGGACCCGACAGTGGTCGACCGGTCCGCACGGCTGAAGGTGTACTTCGACGGGCGCGACCCCGACATCGACGGGGAGAAGATGACGCTGCCCCGCCGCGAACGGCAGATCCTCGAGTTCCTGGTCCGCAACCGCGGGCGACGGATGACGAAGGAGCAGGTGTTCAACGCTGTCTACGGTGCCTTCACGAGCGACGTGGACGAGAGCGTGATCGAGGGACACATCAGCAAGCTGCGCAAGAAGCTCCGCCAGAAGCTGAGCTTCGATCCGATCGAGGTCCGGCGCTACCTCGGCTACGCCTTCGTGAACTGACCGGCCGTGCAGGCCGGTGCCGACACGGACGCGGCCCGCGGCAGCGGGGCCGCGTCCGCGCCGGACGGCGCGTCACCGTCGGCGCTCACGGGCGGCCACCGCGGGCAGCACGACGCGCGCGCAAGATCTCCTTCGTCCGGGGTCAGCCATCGCAAGCTTCGGACAAGACAGGACGCGCAAAGATCCGCCGGCAGGAAAACGTCCCGCCGGAAACGGCGACGAAACCGGCGCGCGGCGCGGAGAGATGCTCCCGAAGCACGGATCGTTCCTGCCGAAGACTTTGCCAAGCCGGGAAACCGACGGATCATGAGTCCCATCTTTCTGTTCAATCTCGCGTCCCGGCAGCTGCAGCACCTGACTGCACGGCAGGCCGTGATCTCGGGCAACATCGCGAATGCCAACACGCCCGGGTACCGCGCGCGCGACCTGACGCCGTTCCGGGACGTGCTCGACAAGACGGTCCTGACGATGGCGGCGACCCGGCCCGGCCACCTGGAGCTCGACGAGCCCGGCGCGCGGCCGGCCCGGGCGAGCGCCTCGGGCGGATGGGATGTCGTCCATTCCGGCAACTCGGTCAGCATCGAGGAACAGCTGATGAAGTCCGGCGAGGTGAGCCGCGATCAGGCCCTCAACGGCAGCGTGGTCAAGGCGTTCAACCGGATGCTCGCCCTGAGCACGAAGGCCGGCCAATGATCGATCCCCTGGCCGCCTCCTCGCGGATCGCGGGCTCCGGCATGGAGGCGCAATCCGAGCGCCTGCGGGTCATCGCGGAGAACATCGCGAACGCGCGATCGACGGGACAGACCGCCGGCTCGGATCCCTATACCCGCAAGACCATCACGTTCCGCACGGCCCTCGACCGCGCCTCCGGGACCGCGGCCGTCGCGATCCGCCAGATCGGCGAGGACAAGGCGCCGTTCCGGGTCGAGTACGATCCCGGGAACCCGGCGGCGGACGCCGACGGCAACGTCAAGCTGCCGAACGTGAACATGCTGATCGAGATGGCCGACATGCGGGAGGCCAACCGCTCGTACGAGGCCAACCTGCAGATGATCAAGCAGACCCGCGCGATGGTCGCCAGCATCATCGAACTCCTGAGGCCGTGATGATCCAGTCCCTCGCCGCTCTCGCAAGTACGTCCGACAAGAATGCCGTGTTCGGCGCGTCGGAGCTCGGCCTGGCCATGCCGGGGATTCGGCAGACGTCGCCCGCGGCCGCGGCCTCCGGTTTCGGCGATCTCCTGATGCAGATCGCCGGACAGATGCGCGACACGGTGAAGACCGGCGAGGCGGCGGCGATCTCCGGGATCCAGGGCAAGGCGTCGACCCAGGCGGTGGTCGAGGCGGTGATGTCGGCCGAGCAGAGCCTCCAGACCGCGGTCGCCATCCGCGACAAGGTCGTCGCCGCCTACCTGGAAATCGTCCGCATGGCGATCTGACGACGCCCCCGCGTCGCCGGCAACGTCCCGGCCCCCGGGCGACGCGCCGGCACGTTCCGACACGATCCCATTCCTCTCCGGCGCAAGGACCCGATCATGAGAGCGCTCGCCATCGCGGCCACGGGCATGAATGCCCAGCAACTGAACGTCGAAGTCATCGCCAACAACATCTCGAACCTGAACACGACGGCGTTCAAGGCGGCCCGCGCGGAGTTCAAGGACCTGATCTACCAGGCCGAGCGCCCGGCGGGCGTGCCGATCCAGGCCGGCGAGTCGGCCATTCCGGAAGGCGCGATGCTCGGGCTCGGCGTGCGCAACACGGCGATCCGGAACCTGCACCGGCAGGGTCCGCTGAACAACACGACGAATCCGCTGGACCTCGCGATCAACGGCCGCGGCTGGTTCCAGGTGACGATGCCGAACGGCGAGATCAACTACACGCGCGCCGGCTCCTTCAACAAGAACGCCGACGGGCGCCTCGTCACGGCCGAAGGCTACAGCGTCGATCCGGCGATCATCATTCCGCAGAACGCGATCGACGTGGTGATCAACGAGACCGGCCAGGTGATGGTCAAGGTCGACGGGCAGCAACTGCCGCAGACGATCGGCCAGTTGCAGCTCGCGAACTTCACCAACGATGCCGGTCTCGAGCCGCTGGGCAACGGCCTGTACCGGGAGACCGCGGCCTCGGGCCTCCCGGTCACCGGCTTCGCCGCCGACCCGGGCTTCGGCAAGATCCAGCAGGGCTATCTCGAGACGTCCAACGTCGACCCGGTCCGGGAGATCACGAACCTCATCTCGGCCCAGCGGGCCTTCGAGATGAACTCGAAGGTGATCCAGGCCGCGGACGAGATGGCCGGCACGATCTCGAAGGGCATCCGATAACATCATGACCCGAGTTGATCGCCCCGGGGAGATCGCGGCGCGGAGAGTCCGGGCGCTCGGCGCGGCCGGACTGGCGGCGCGTGCGGCGGCCGTCATGGCGACCGTCATGACGGCCGGGCCCGCCATCGCGGCGGAACAGATGCTGCCGGTGCCGGTCGCGACGATCTACGCGGGCGACGTCATCAAGCCGACCATGCTGCGCGAGCAGGCGTTCCCCGAGGGCTACCGGCCGCGCCTGCCGGTGGCCGACACGGCGGCCCGCGCGGTCGGTCGCATCGCGCGGCGGACGCTCCTGCCGGGCGAGACGATCCCGTCGATCGCGCTGGAGGAGGCGAAGCTCGTGACCCGCGGCGCGCCGGCCGTGATCGTCTTCGAGGAGCACGGCGTCACGATCTCGACCGTGGGCACGGCCCTGGCGAACGCGGCGGTGAACGAGGCGGTGAACGTGCGGAACGCCGCCACGGGGCGGGTCGTCCAGGGCATCGTCCAGCCGGACGGCCGCGTGCGGACGGGACAGCCGTGATGCGCCCGCTGATCCTCCTGCTCCTCGCCGGCCTCGCGCTGTGGCCGGCGTCCGCGTCGGCGACGCGCATCAAGGACATCGCCACGCTGCAGGGCGTGCGCGACAACCAGATCGTCGGCTACGGGCTCGTCACGGGCCTGCAGAGCACCGGCGACACCCTGCGCAACGCGCAGTTCACGGAACAGTCGCTGCAATCGATGCTCGACCGCCTCGGCGTCAACGTGCGCGACCAGCGGCTCCGGACCCGCAACGTCGCGGCCGTGATGGTGACGGCCAATCTGCCGGCCTATGTCGAGCCGGGGTCGCGCGTCGACGTCTCCGTGAACTCCATGGGCGACGCGACCTCCCTGCGCGGCGGCACGCTGCTGATGACGCCGCTCTCGGGCGGCGACGGGCAGGTCTACGCGGTCGCCCAGGGGGCGCTCGTCGTCTCCGGCTTCAGCGTCACCGGGCAGGCGGAATCGCTGGTCTCGGGCGTGGCCACGGCGGCCCGGATCCCCAACGGGGCCCTGGTCGAGCGCGCGGTCGCCGGCACGTTCAGCGAGTTGCCCGGCATGGCGCTCGAGCTGAAGAACCCGGACTTCCACACCGCCGTCCTGATCTCGGACGCGATCAACGCCTACACGCTCCAGAAGTACGGGCGGCGCGCGGCGAGCCCGCGCGACTACCGCACGGTGGTCCTGTCCCGTCCCGGCCACGTGGGCCGGACCCGGTTCATGGCCGAGATCGGCGAGCTGCAGGTCCAGCCCGACATCCCCGCGAAGGTGGTGATCGATCAGCGGACCGGGACCGTGGTCATCGGCCGGAACGTCCAGGTCTCCACCGTGGCGGTGACGCACGGCGACCTGACGGTGCGCATCACCGAGACGCCGCAGGTCTCTCAGCCCGCGCCCTTCTCCGACGGGCAGACCACCGTCGTGCCCCGGACCGACATCGAGGCCGGCGAACGGACGGCGCGCCTCGCCATCGTGGCGGGCCCCGATCTGCAGACCCTGATCCGCGGCCTGAACAATGTCGGGATGAAGCCGACGGACGTCATCGCCATCCTCCAGGCGGTGAAGACGGCCGGCGCCCTGCAGGCAGAGCTGGTGATCCAATGATCCGTCCGGTCCGCAAGCACCGCCCCGCTGCCGCCGGCCGGTGCGGCCGCGCCGGCCGCGCCCTCGCGGCGGCCGCCATCCTGGCCGCGTCCCCGGCCTCGGCCCAGCAGAAGCCGGCGGAGCCGGCCGGGGCTGAGGGCGGCCGCTCGGCGACGTACTGTGCCGGCATCGCCGATGCCGCGGCCGACGCCCGCTTCACGTGGCAGAAGGAGACGCTGACCGCGCTCGCCAAGGACGTCGAGGTGCGGATCGGTCAGCTGGAGGCCAAGCGCGCGGAATACGAGGCGTGGCTGAAGCGCCGGCAGGCCTTCCTCGCCAAGGCGGACGAGAGCGTCACGGCCATCTACGCCCGGATGCGGCCCGAGGCCGCCTCGCAGCAGCTGACCGCCATGGACAGCGAGGCCGCCGCCGCGATCCTGACGCGCCTCGATGCCCGCATCGCCAGCGCCATCCTGAACGAGATGGAGCCTGGCCGGGCCGCGCGCCTCGCCAACGTCATCACCAACACGCCCCCGAAGAAGCTGGCGCCCTCCCGGCCCGACGACGCCTCCAGGGCGTCGCCCGAGCCGCCCACGGATGACGGGGCGCGCCGTGCGCAGGACAACGAGACATCAGGATGAAGCGGCTGGCTGCCATCGCGGCGCTCACGACCCTCGGGGCCTGCGCGACACCCGTTCAGGAGATCGGCCGGGCGCCGGCCCTGAGCCCCGTCGGCTTCGGCATCGATCCGAACCACGACGCCGTGCCGCCGCTCGCCGTCGCGTCGCAGGCGCAGGGCTACCATTCGACCTGGGCCCAGCAGAGCGCGGACCTGTTCCAGGACCCGCGCGCCAAGAATGTCGGCGACGTGCTGACCGTGCTCATCGCGATGAACGACAAGGCCCAGTTCGACAACGCCACCGACCGGTCGCGCGATTCGCGGGCCAAGACGAGCCTCGACCTCCAGTTCGACCTGTTCGGCCTCACGCCGGAATCGAAGAACCACTACGAGGTCAACGGCAACTCGTCGACCAAGGGACAGGGCACCATCGACCGCAAGGAGCAGCTGCGGCTCTCCGTGGCCGCCGTCGTCACGCACGTCTTCCCGAACGGCAACATGCTGATCAGCGGCTCGCAGGAGGTGCGGGTCAACTTCGAGGTCCGCGTCCTCAACATCGCCGGCATCGTCCGGCCGCGCGACATCTCGCGCCGGAACACGATCGACTACGACAAGATCGCCGAGGCGCGAGTCTCCTACGGCGGTCGCGGGCGGCTCATGGAGGTGCAGCAGCCGGCCGTCGCCCAGCAGGTCTACGACCTGGTCTCTCCGTTCTGATCCGGACACGCTCCATGGCCTCGGACACCGTCACACGCCGTGCGCGGCTGCGCTGGCTGCTGCTCCTCGCGCTGCTCACGGTCCTGGCGGTCGGCGTCGGGGCGGCGAGCGGTCTCCACATGATCGCGCGGGTCGAGAAGGCCCTCGACGAGCGGCGAAAGGCCCAGGACGAGCAGGTGCGGCCGGTGACGGCCTACGCCGAGAACGACACTCTCACGAGCCTCGGCACCGTGGTGACCAACCTCGCGGGCCCCGGCGACGTCTGGGTCCGGCTCGAATCCTCCGTGATCGTCAGGCCCGGGACCTTCGCCAATCCCCAGGCCATGGTCGCGGAGATCCGGCAGGACATCGTGGGCTATCTGCGCACGCTCTCGGTCGCGCAGATCGAGGGCCCGAGCGGCCTGAGCCATCTGCGGGAGGATCTCACGGAACGCGTGCAGATCCGCAGCAACGGCCAGATCCGCACCTTCTTCATCGAAACGCTCGTCGTCCAGTAGGGCGCCCGGTCGGTCGCCCGCGCGCGTGGCCGACGCATATCAGGATCGGTCACACGCCATGCTGCGTCGCGTCTTTCTGGCGAGCCCGCTGCTCCTCGTCGCCACGGCGGCAACCGCCCAGAGTTTCAGCCTCGACCAGGTGCTGCCCCCGGGCAACGGCTCGGTCAGCGGGCGCATGATCCAGCTGATCGCGCTGAT
Organism: Methylobacterium sp. 22177; assembly: GCF_052045615.1. NCBI lineage: Bacteria > Pseudomonadati > Pseudomonadota > Alphaproteobacteria > Hyphomicrobiales > Methylobacteriaceae > Methylobacterium > Methylobacterium sp. 22177. The sequence continues at coordinate 316,028 of NZ_JBQEPK010000002.1, forward strand.
GACGGTGCTGTCGATCGCGCCGGGGCTTCTCGTGATGGTGACGAGCTTCACCCGATTCGTCGTCGCGCTCTCGTTCCTGCGCTCGGGCCTCGGCCTCCAGAGCGCACCGGCGAATCTCGTGCTCATCAGCCTGTCGCTGTTCATGACATTCTACGTCATGGGGCCGACCTTCGACCGCGCCTGGCAGGACGGCGTCCGCCCGCTCACCGAGAACCGGATCACCGAGGAGGAGGCCTTCGCCAAGGTGACCGCGCCGTTCCGCGACTTCATGCTGGCCCATGTCCGCCCCAAGGATCTCGACACCTTCGCGGAGATCGCCGCTTCCAACCTGTCCAAGGCGCCGGACGGCGGCCGGACGGACCTGAGGATCCTGATCCCGGCCTTCATGATCTCGGAGCTGCGCCGGGGCTTCGAGATCGGCTTCCTGATCGCGCTGCCCTTCCTGGTCATCGACATGGTCATCGCCGTGCTGGTCATGTCGATGGGCATGATGATGCTGCCGCCGACCGTGATTTCGCTACCGTTCAAGATCCTCTTTTTTGTCTTAATCGACGGATGGAACATGCTCGTCAGCGGACTCGTGAAGTCATATTTTTGAAAACTCAAATGTTCCGACAGTCCGATCCGACGAGAAACGTCTCCGACGCCGGACTTTCGGAGTTGACTTCCGCCGCCCGTTGCCCCATCTACGCTTCGACTGCAGCACGAACAGTCAATCCGGAAGCGAGATTGTCCTTCGGCGCAGGATCGATAACAGGTTGAGGTCTTGAGCCATAACGGCGACCTCGAAGGCATGATGCCGCCCTGTTATGCCGGTGAGAGTCCGGCATGTCCCGTACGTAACTTCCTCTCTCAGGGACATCCTCATGTCGAGCCTGTTCACCAACAACGCCGCGATGACGGCGCAGCTGACGCTGAAGCTCATCGGCCAGAACCTGGACAAGACCAACGACGTCATCTCGACGGGTCTGAAGATCGCCGGCGCCTCGGACAACGCCGCCTACTGGGCGATCGCCACGCAGATCCGCCAGGACAACGCCTCGCTCGGCGCCGTGAAGGACTCGATCGGCCAGGGCCTGGGCGTCGTCAACATCACCTACCAGGCCCTCAACACGATGGTCGGCGAGCTCGCCGAGGTGAAGCGGAAGCTGACCACGGCGTCCGGCGTCGGCGTCGACCGCATGCTGATCCAGAACGACCTCAACGCGACGATCTCCCGGTTCCGCGCCTACGCGGCCGACGCGTCGCAGGCGGGCGAGAGCTGGCTGTCGGTCGATTCCAGCCAGCCGACCTACGCGGCGATCCGCAAGGTCGTCTCGGGCTTCACCCGCGTCCTGGGCAAGCCCACCCTGACGACCACCGACATCGATACGGCCCAGCTCAAGCTGTACGACGTCAAGACCACGGCCGGTACCAACGGCACCAGCGCCACCGTGGGGTCGGTCCAGACCACCTACGACACCGCCAAGGCGTCCTACGACGCGGCCCTCGCCGCCTACAACAGCAGCGGCAAGGACACCGCCGCGGTCACGGCCTACACCGCGGCCAAGGCTTCCTTCGACACGGCCACGACGACCTACAACGCCGCGAGGAACACGGCGAACGCCGCGGCCAAGGTGGGCAATGACGGCAAGGGCGGCATCCTGAACAAGGATTACGGCGTCCTCGGCGCGGACAACAACGGCTTCCTCAAGGCCTACACGCTCAACTTCGACACGATGGACATCTCGACGGTCCTGCCGAACGACCTGTCGAAGGTGAACGCCTACGTCGCCATGGTCGAGCGCATCTCCTCGGCCCTGACCGCGGTGGCGTCCAACCTCGGCTCGCTCAAGGCCCAGATGCAGTCGTTCCAGAACTACACCGACACCCTGTCCAAGGCCAACGACACCTCGATCGGCATCCTGGTCGACGGCAACATGGAAGAGGAATCGACCAAGCTGAAGGCCCTTCAGGTCCAGCAGCAGCTCGGCATCCAGTCGCTCACGATCGCCAACCAGAACACGCAGCAGATCCTGAGCCTGTTCCGCAACTGATCCGGGCCTCCCGATCAGTCTGAACATTCGCCCATCGGGCTAGACGGGGCCGCGCATCTTCGGGTGCGCGGCCTTTTTCTTTGCCGCGCCTCACGGAACACCACCTTCGCGCAAGGTTGATCCGCCATCCGGGGGCGGAGCCACTGCGGTGGATATCGAGTCCTGCTGATGCCCGGTCGCGAACACCTCCAGAAGCTCTGGACCAACATCCTGGACCTCGGCCCCCGGCGCCTCATCGCCCTCGGGCTGGTGGGCCTGACCGTGTTCCTGGCGGTCGGCCTGGGCGCCTATTACCTGAGCCGGCCGCTGCGCGAGACGCTCTATTCCGGCCTCAGCCGCGACGACGTGAGCCGCATGGGCGCCGCGCTCAAGGATGCCGGCATCCCCTTCGATATCAGCGCGGACGGGACGTCGGTGCTGGTCAGCTACGGGCAGACGGCCCAGGCGCGCATGCTCCTGGCCGAGAAGGGCCTGCCGCAGAGCGGCAAGGCGGGCTACGAGCTGTTCAACGACCTGGGCTCCCTGGGCCTGACCTCGTTCATGCAGGACATCACGCGGGTCCGCGCCCTGGAAGGCGAGATCGCCCGCACGATCCAGACTCTCAAGAGCGTCAAGGCGGCCCGGGTCCACATCGTCATGCCCGATCCCGGCTCGTTCCGCCGGGAGCAGCAGCCCGCCTCGGCCTCGGTGGTGGTGCGCACGGAACCGGCCAACGACGCCACGGTCGCCCCCGCGATCCGCCAGCTGGTCGCCGCCGCCATACCCGGGATGAAGCCCGACAAGGTGACGGTGCTGAACACCGACGGGACGGTGCTGCTCGCCGGAGACGACGCCACGACGGCGCCGGCCGGGCGCCTGGCGAATCTGGAGCAGAGCGTCAATCGCGAGATCCAGGACAACATCCGTCGGACGCTCACGCCCTATCTCGGGCCTAACAACTTCGAAGTCAGCGTCGTCGCGCGCCTGAACACCGACAAGACCAAGACCGACGAGACGATCTTCAACCCCGACCAGAAGGTCGAGCGCTCGCTGCGGACGATCAAGGAATCGGACAGCTCGCAGAACAGGGTTCCGCAGAAGCCCACCACCGCGCAGCAGAACCTGCCCGATCAGCGCGTCAGGTCCGAGGGCGCCGAGAACTCGAGTGCGGAGAGCCAGCGCCGGGAGGAGCTGACCAATTTCGAGATCTCGTCGAAGACGGTCCAGACCGTCAGCGACGGCTACTCGATCAAGACCCTGTCGGTGGCCGTGCTGGTCAACCGGTCCCGCCTCGAGGCGCTCGCCGGCGGCGCGAAGGGCGGGACCGCGCCGCCCCTCGATCCGCAGGTCGCCGAGATCGAGCAGCTGGTGACCTCGGCGGCCGGCGTGAACAGGGCGCGGGGCGACCAGCTCAAGGTCGCGGCGGTGAGCTTCATCGACGAGGGTCAGCCCCTCGCGCCGGCGCCGGCCCTCGGGTTCACCGACGTGCTGATGCGGCAATCCGGGACCCTGATCAACGCGGCCACGATCCTGATCGTCGGGTGCCTGCTCATCTGGTTCGGCCTGCGGCCGGCCGTCAACGCCATCCTGGCCCGCCCGGCCGAGACCGGAACCGAGCTCGCCCTGGCGACACCGGATGCCGGGAGCGGGCTGGACGGCCCGTCGGCGGAGCAGGGCGGGACATCGCCGGAGCCCAGCCTCATCGAGGATCTGACGGAGCACATGGCGCGGTCACCGATCCGGAAGCTGGAGCAGCTGGTCGAACTCGACGAGGAGCAGGTCGCCAACATCCTGAAGCAGTGGCTGACCCGTGAGGAGGTCGCGCGATGACGGACGCACCTCCGGCCTGGGCCGTCTTCTCGGGAACGAGCCGGCGCTCCTCGAACACCCTCTCGGCCCTGGCGGCCAAGCGCCTGGACTCCGCCGCTCCCGTCCCGCCGGCGCCGCCGGACCTCGACGCGATCGCGGCGGCGGCGCGGGAAGAGGGGCGCCGGGAGGGGGAGGCCCTGGCCGCGCGGGCCGCGCAGGCCGCTCTCGCGGCCGAGCGGGAGGCCGCGGCGGCGGCGCTGGCCGAGACGCGGAAAAGCTGGGTCGAGGCGGAGGCGGCCGTCCTGGCCAGCACCCTCGCCGAGCAGATCCAGGCTTCGGAGGCGCGCCTCGCCGAGAGCCTGGCCCGGGCGCTCCGGCCGTTCCTGACGGAAGCCCTCCGGCAGGAAGCCGTTCGCGAGGTGCGCGCGCTGCTCACGGCCCTCGCGGCGGACGAGCGGGCGGGAACCGTCACGGTCGCCGGGCCCGCGGACCTCACGGAGGCGCTCGCGCGGCACCTCGACCTGCCGCCCGGCCGTCTCACCATCGTCGGTGACGGCCGCCCCGATCTCCGCATCCGGATGAACGGAACCCTGATCGAGACGCGGCTCCAGGCCTGGGGTGAGCGCCTCGCCGCGCTGGTCGAGGATCTCTGAGCATGGCCAACAATCCGCCCGAGATCATCGTCGTCCGCCGGGCCTCCGACGAGGACGACGGACACCACGGCGGTGTCTGGAAGATCGCGTTCGCCGACTTCATGACGACCCTGATGGCGCTCTTCCTGGTCCTGTGGCTGATCAAGGCCACGAACGACGAGACGAAGACCAGCATCGCGAACTACTTCAATCCGATCAGCCTGTCGGAGCCCCTGCCGCTCCGGAAGGGCGTGAACGATCCCCAGCCGGCCTCGAACGATCCGAACGCCGGCAGCAAGGCGGGTGAGCCGGGCGGGACCGCGGACATGCGCGACAAGGGCACCCCCCTGCCGCCGGGATCGGTGCCCCGGGAACGGGAGCTGTTCCAGGACCCCTATTCCGTGCTGGCCAAGCTCGCCGCGGAGGTCGAGCCCGGCAAGCCTCAGAGCGCCGCGATCGGCGATCTCGGCGCGGCGGGACGGCGCGGCGGGGACGCGGCGCGCGATCCGTTCGACCCGCTCTACTGGGAGGTGGACGTCCTCGCGCCCGCGAGGGCCGAGCGAACCGCGCCGGACGGGATCACCCCCCCGCCGCGCCAGGCAAGGCCCGACGCGCGCGGCGCCGAAGCCGCGGGCCGGGAGGGCGAGGCGAAGCCGGCGGGACCGACGCCCGTGGATGCCAGACCGCCGGCGGACAGGGACGGGGAGGTCCGGGCCGAGGGGCCTCCGGTGAACGGGCCGTCCCAGGCCTCCGGGCAGGGCGTGGCGAGCGCGGCGGCGCTGAAGGCGGAGATCGCCAAGATCTTCCCGCCCCCGGCGCCCGGCACGTCCGGCCCCCGCGTCGAGGTGCAGGGGACGCCGGAGGGGCTCCTGATCAACGTCACGGACGATCTCAACTTCAGCATGTTCGCGGTGGGCTCGGCCGAACCCCGGCCGGAGACGGTCCGCGCGATGGAGCGCCTCGCCAAGGCCCTCGCCGCGCGACCGGGCCGGATCGTCGTCCGCGGTCATACCGACAGCCGCCCCTTCCGCTCGGAGGTCTACGACAATTGGCGCCTCTCCACCGCGCGCGCCCACATGGCGTCGTACATGCTCACCCGGGCCGGGATCGACGAAGCGCGGATCTGGCGCGTCGAGGGCGCCGCGGACCGGATGCCGCGCAACGCCGCGGATCCGAAGGCTCCGGAGAACCGCCGGATCGAGATCCTCCTGCAGGGATCTCCAGGATGAGCGTTTCCCGGATCGGCCGGATCGTCGCGGCCGCACTCGGCCTGCTCATCGCGGGGTCAGCCGGCCCCGTCGCCGCGGAGCCGGAGCCCGGCCCCCCGGCCGGCCCGGCCGCAGAGCCGCGGGCGCTGACCGGCGATCCGGTGCAGTGGGTGCGGACGCTCCAGTTGCTGCAGGACCGGGTCGCCGCCGGCTCCCTGGCCGCACGCGAGAGCCAGCCGCTCCTGATCGCCCGCATCAACGCGGATCTCCTGGCCGCCCCGCCCGAGATCTGGGGCCGCCGGAACAATCTCCGGTCCGCGATCACGTTCGCCCTGAGCGGCGGCGGTCCGGCGGTCCTGCGACGGCTGACGGCGCGGGACGGCCTCGGTGAGCCCGAAGCGACGCTCGCGCGCGGCGCGCTCGCCTATCTCGAGGGACGGGAGGCCGAGGCGAGGCGCCTGCTCCAGGATGTCGACACGACGGATCTGCCGCCGACGCTGGCGGGCGCCGTCGGCCTGACGCAGGCGTCGCTCGCCGTGACCGACCAGCCGGCCCGGGCGATCGGCCTGCTCGATCGCGTCCGGGTGCTGCTGCCGGGAACCCTGGCCGAGGAGGGCGCCCTGCGCCGCGAGATCTTCACCCTCGGTCAGATCGGCGACCTGAAGACGTTCGAGGCGCTGGCGATCCAGTACCTGCGCCGCTTCCCGCACTCGGTCTACGCGGGCAATTTCCGGCAGCGACTGGCCTATCAGTTGACGCAGTTCGATATCGGCCACGACGAGGGGCGCTTCGGGACCCTCAACAGGATCCTGAGCGAACTCCGGCCCGAGAGCCGGCGCGACCTGTATCTCCTGGTCGCCCAGACGGCGATCCAGGCCGGCAAGACGGCCGCGGCGCTTCGCGCCAGCGAGAAGGCTCTCGCACTCTGCGCCCCCGGAAGCGCGGAGGCGACCCAGGGCCAGCTCTACCGGGCGGCCGCCGAGATCGTGAACCTGGCGACGTTCCAGTCCGGTCTGCGAACGCTGCGGTCCCTGGACAGGGCCAAGCTCACGGCCCGCGACCAGCTCCTCCTCGAGACGGCCCTGTCGACGGCCGGGGCGATCGGACGCGGGCTCGCCGGCCGGTCCGGCCTGCCGGAGGCCGACAGCCTTTCGAAGCCGGCGCGGGCCGCGCGGGATCCCGCCGACGGGCCCGCGAGCCTGATCCCGAAGGCGCAGGCCACGATCGACCGGATCGATCTGATGCTCAGCAAGGCGACCCCGTGAACACGATCTCCGCCGCGGTCCAGAAACCCGCTCCCAGACCCGACCGGGACGTCGCACCGTCCCCGTATCCGGCGGGCGCCCTTCAGACCCTCCCGGATCCGGGGACGCAGAGCGCCTTCGATCTGGTAATGCGCGCCGCCTCGGGGCGTGCGACCGGGTCCCGCGCCGAGACCGACGCGGGCGAGCCGGGCGAGGCGGGCGAACCGGACGGCGCGACCGGGGAGGACTCGAGGGCCGAGGCAGGGGCATCACCCGGGACGCCGCAGCCTCCGGTCGATCCCGGCACCGCCGCCGCGGTGCTCGCCGAGATCCTGAGCACCGCCGTCCTGTCGACCGCTCCGGACGCTCCCCCGGGACCTGGGACCGATGCCCCGGGACCGGCCCCATCCGCCGCATCTCCCGCGGACCCCGACGCGGTCCCGGAGTTCACCCGGGTGGGGAACGGCCAGGCGGCCGGCCCGGGCAGCCTCCTCCAGGGCAGCCCCCCGAAGGTCGAGGTGCTCGACCGGGCGGTTCACTTCAGGCCCGTCCTCCCCGGTGCCGTCCGGCGCGCCCCCGCGGCCCCGGCCCCGGCAACGGTCCCGTTACCGGCCGCGGCGGAGGCGCAGCTTCACCCCGGCCGCCCCGGATCGGCGGAGCCGGCCGCCGCCGCGCCCCGGACGGCGCGGATCGCGCTGGCCGACAAGGTCGCCGCCGCGGCGCCGAAGGCGATCGCGGCCCTCAAGGCCGATCCCGATCCCCGTCGCGGCGATGCGGTGACCCGCACCGCCGCGACGGGGATCGATGGGCCGGGGGACCCCGCGGCGCGCGAGGACAACCGTCCCCGCTCCGGCATCGCCGGGATTCTCCTCGCCTCGACCGGCCGCCAGGGGCCACCGAGCGGCCCCGTCCAGGGCGCGGGCAACGGGTCCGGGTCCGATCCGGGCCAACCCGCCGCCGCCCTGCCCACGATCGCGGCGGCCATCAAGGAGGAGATCGAGCGCGCGGCCGCGGCCGGGCCGGAGGGCCGCGTCAGCGCCGATCCGGCGATCCCCGCGGCTCCGGACGGGCCGCTGCGGGTTCTCAAGATCCAGCTTCGGCCGGAGAACCTCGGGATCGTCACGGTGGAATTGCGGCTCACCGACGGTCAGCTCGAGACCCATCTGCGCGCCTCGCGTCCCGAGACGGCGGCGATGCTGCATCGGGATTCGGCGATCCTCGCCGAACTGCTCAAGCAGGCCCATTACCGGGCCGAGATCACCGTCGGGCCGGTTCGCCCGACCGATGCCGGGTCTTCCGCAGGCGGATCGTCGTCACAGGGCCAACCCGCCTTCACCGACGGCGGTGCCCGGCCGGGCCACGGCGAGGACGGGCAGCGGCAGGCAGAGCGGCAGCGGGCGGAACAGCGGCCGGCGATCAGCAGACGCGACGGGGAGCGGACGGATGAGACGGTACGTCCTCGCGACGGCGGCGTTTATCTGTAGCGCCGCCCCGGTCGCCGGGAACGTGTGCGAGGCCGAGATGGGCCGTGCCTCGGCCCGTTACGGCGTGCCCCTCGGCGTGCTCTACGCTGTCGGCCTGACGGAGACCGGCAAGCGCGGCTCCCTCCAGCCCTACGCCATGAACATCGAAGGGGCGGCCTATTTCGCGACCGGGCCCCAGGACGTGCTCGCCCACTTCACCGCGGCGCGCCGCCGGGGCGCGCGCCTGATCGATCTCGGCTGCATGCAGATCAACCACCACTATCACGGCGGCAAGTTCGCCTCGGTCGAGGCCATGATCGACCCGCGCGCGAACGTGGACTACGCGACGCAATTCCTCCGGGATCTGAAGCAGCGGGAGGGCAGCTGGACGATGGCCGTGGCGCGCTATCATGCCGGCCCGCACAACAACGCGGCGCAGAAGATCTACATCTGCCGGGTCGTGGCGAACATGGTCGCGACGGGTTTCGGCCAGTGGACGCCGGCCGCGGCGCATTTCTGCCGGTGATCGTCCAGGCCGGGCGCAGAATGCGGACCGGGGCGGGGCCAGGGAACCAACCGGAGGACCGGGGCCTTTCGGCACAGGCCCCGTCACCGGCCGGTCAGCGGACGGGGACGGCCGTCCCCGTCCGCTGACCGGCCTGGAGGAGCCGCATGTCCGACGCCTCAGACCCACCGGAGGGACCGCCCGGGAAAACGGTGCTGCTGGTCGTCCTCACCCTCACGGCCGTTGCCGCCGCCGCCTACGTCCTGATCCACATGGACTAGGTCGCCGGCGACGCCCCTACAGGGTCCGGCAATTCCCGTAACTGACCTTGACGTCGTTGCGGTCCTCGGGATTGAGCTGCGCCTCGACGAAGTTCATCTTGTTGAGATCGATCAGCAGGAAGTAGACGCCGTTCTGACACTTGATCGCGTTGCGCGGGGTGCGCTCGTTCAGCCGCGGCGAGGCCGTCTGGCACTCGTAGTAGTCGGAACGTCCGGCCGAGATCACGGTCAGCAGGCCGCCGCTGGAGACCAGCGAGAATGTCCGGGCCTTGTGGGGCTGCGGTGTCGCCCCTTCGGGTGCGGCGGCATCGAGACCGGTCGACGCCTCCACCGTACACGTCATCGGACGGCGCAGCTGGGAGACCGAGGGCGTGATGCTCAGCAGGAGGAGCGCACCAGCGAGTGCTACCCGTTTGGCGATCATCGGCGATGGATCCGTGATTCGTGGGTAGTTTCTACCCAGAAGCTAGGCCGTTATCCATCGTTGTAAATGCCGCCGGATCGGATCGATGGGCCGATCAACAGATTTGCCGCCCGCTCCATTGCACCGCCCGAAGGATTACGGATCAGGCCGGTTCAACCGTCGGGACCCGGTCCCACCGGAACGCCGGCGAAGCGGGTTCTAATCCTCCCGGACGTCCGGATTGTCGTTGGCGGCCGGGTCGGCGTCGCGCCGCGCCGCGATCTCCGTACCGATGTCCATGAGCAGCAACCGGGACAGGAGCTTCATCGTCGCCGTGCCGTGCGCGGCCACGAGTTGATGGGCCAGGATGGTCGCCTCCACCATGCGGTCAAAACCGTCGTCGTCGGACATGGCGGTGCAGTAACCTGGTTGAATGCCGAGCATACAACTTAAAGGTAAGGACCCGGTTCGACCGTCCGCGCAGAAACAGGATTCTCCATGATCCCGACCGTCCAGGCCGACGCGCTGCTGGGGAGACTGGCCGAGGCCCTGGGGCGCCCGGTCGAGATCTTCTTCACCGGGTGCGGGGACGCATCCGGGGACGCATCCGGGGACGCGTCCCCGGAATGCGACGCGCTGCCGACGCTGGAGCTGCTCCGTCTGTGGGCTGCGCTGCGGGAGCCGGTGAGCCGGCAGCGGGTGCTGGCCACCGCCCGGCAGGAGGCCCGAACCCTGCGGGCCGGCCGCGCCGAGGATGCCGCGGCCGGCTGACCGGCGCTCGCCGCCGGGATCCCGCGACGCGGCGAGCGACGCGGGCCGCCGCGATCAAGGGCTCACGGCCGGCGGCGCGGGTACGGCCGCGAAGGTCAGGGCGGTCGCGGGAAGGGCGGGCGTGGCCGGCTTGTCCTGCTGCGCGGGCTTGTCCTGCTTCTCCAGCTTGGCCGTCCGCCTGTCGCGCTTCTCGTAGAAGGCGTTGCCGCCGGCGACGGCCACGTAGTGCATGTTCGTGTAGGGGAAGTGGTGGCCCGCGGTGTGGAAGAACATCGCCTTCCCGACCTTCGGGTGCCGCTCGCCGGCCAGGACGGCGTCGGCGGCGTCGGCGACCTTCTGGAGATCCTTCTCCTGCATCGGCTTGGTGAGGACGCCCGGCGCGAACTGTCCCGGCTGCCCGACCACCGCGCAGATGCCGCCCGGGAAGATCGCGTTCTCGAGCCGGTTCATGACCACCGTGCCGACGGCGACCAGCCCGTCGCTGTCGCTCCGGTTCGACTCGAAGTACATGGCGCGGCCGAGACAATCGCGCTCGGCGTCGCTGACGACCATCGGCGGCTTGCGGTCGGGGATCGATCCCGTCGTGAGCACCGGCGAGGCGGTGTTGCAGGCCCCCAGGCCCCCGGCCGCCGCCAGAACGATCAGTGCAGGACCGACCTTCGTCCTCTCGCTACCCTGCATGCATCCGCGCTCCGTGCTCCTCCAGCCTGACCCGCCGGGCGGTGTTCCGCTCCGACCGGACGAAGGCCAAGCTTGACGGCACGTTCGCGGCGAGGATGTGGCGAGAGTGTCCCGTTTCGGGACCGGCCCGGAGCCTCAGTGCTGGCCCTGGCCGGCGGCCAGGATGGTCACGCCCACGGCGATCACCCCGATGCCCACCAGCATCGTCGGGTTGATCGCCTCACCGTACAGCCACGCGCCGCCGACCGCCGCGCCGATCATGCCGATCCCCGACCAGATCGCGTAGACGACACCGATCGGCAGCATGTCCATGCTGGTCGACATCAGCCACAGGGCGGTGCCGTATCCGAGGGCCACGATCACCGTCGGCCCGGGGCGGGTGAGGCCCTCGGCGGCCTTGAGCGCCAGGGTGGCGGTCACCTCCGCGCCGATGGCGAGCCCGAGGATCAGGTACGGATTCATGGCACGGCGGACTTTCGGGCTGCGCGGGCTGGGTGAGTCGGGCGGTCGCGGCGTGTAGAATCAGGTTCGCGTCGGACGCCCGAGCGGACGGGGCGGCGCCGGGCCGGCCCGGATCCGCGTCGAAACGGCCGCGGGACGTCGGCGGCCGCCGGAGACAAGGCCACAGATCCGTGAACATTTCCGAACCGGCCCTCCGCCGCCGCGCCGGCGACCGGCCGGCCCCGTGCCAGGGCCGGTTGGGGCTTTCGTTAATGCCTCCTGATCATGGTGACCGCGCGCCGTCCCGCCCCGGGGCCGGCCGCGCGACCGCGACGATCCAGAGCGACACAGACCCAGCATGACCGCGTCCATGGCGATCCCGGATTCCCCGGCCCGCACACGCCGGGGCCGCCGCTGGGGCGCGATCACGGCAGCGGGCGGCGCGGCCGTCGTCGGCTGCGCCTGGACCGCCGCCGCGCTGATCAACGTCCCCGACCCCGTCACCCTGGCGGCGCTCGCGGTCATCGAGCCGTCGTCGGTGGGCACGTGGTTCCCGAGCCGGATCGTCCAGGCCCCGGCCCGGGCGAGCGACCTGCCGGTGCGGCCGCGCCCGATCCTCGACCGCGTCGCCTGGAAGGGGAAGACGGTCCCGCTGATGACGGTGCTGGGCGCGACCCACACCAACGCGTTCCTGGTGCTGCAGGACGGCGTCCTGATCCACGAATGGCAGCGCGCGGGCACCGGACCGGAGACGCTGTTTCCCTCGTGGTCGGTGGCGAAGTCCGTCGTCTCGCTGCTGGTCGGCGCCGCGGTGGCGCGGGGCCAGCTCGCCGAGACCGACCGGGTCTCCACGCTCCTGCCCGAGTTGCGGAACGGCGCGGTGTTCGGTCAGATCACCGTGCGCAACCTCCTCGACATGGCGAGCGGGATCGCGGTGCCGGAGAACTATGATCCCCGGCACCCCCTGACCGGCACCGCCGGGATGTACCTGACGCGCGACCTCACGGCCTTCGTGCGCGACAACGCCCACCTGGCCTTCAAGCCCGGCACCAAGGGCCGCTACCGCAGCATCGACACCGAGCTGCTCGGCCTGATCCTCGCCCGGGTCGAGGGCAAGCCGCTGGCCGACATCCTCTCGGAGCGGATCTGGAAGCCGATGGGCGCCCAGGCCGACGCCACCTGGAACCTCGACCGGCCCGGCGGCATCGAGAAGGCGTTCTGCTGCATCAACGCGACGGCCCGCGACTTCGCCCGCCTCGGCCTGCTGGTGGCCGACCAGGGCCGGTCGGGCGAACACCGCATCATCCCGGGCCGCTGGATCGAGCGGATCATGACCCCGGCCCGGCGCGACGTCGACGGCTGGCAGTACTCGGCCCAGTGGTGGCACGCGCCGGGGGGCGAGGACGACGACATCTCGGCGATCGGCGTCTACGGCCAGTACATCTACGTCAATCGCGCGACCGGCACGGTGATCGTGAAGCTCAGCGACCACGGCGCCGAGCAGGACGAGGTCGACACGCTGGCGGTGATGCAGGCCATCGCGGGCGATCTCGCCGCCGGTCGCCCCGCCGCCGCCCGCAAGGACCCGTGAAGGACCCGTGAAGGACCCGTGAGCGGCGGGGGCCGCGGCCCGAGTCCCGACCGGGCCGCGCTCAGGCCTCTGTCGGACCGGCCCCCGGCACGGAGGATCGCCGGGCGATCGGGCTCAGGGACGCGAGGTCCCGCGCCCGCCAGTTGCGCAGGAGCCGCCAGCCGACCCGCTTCCAGGCGATCGACGGCACCGGCGAGGCCGGATCAACGAGGGCGCTCAGCGCCCGCGTGTAGTCGAGGACGAGACCCGGGGTCCAGGTCATGGACCGCGCCCCGTTGCGCAGGAAGGCCGCGGCCCAGAATTCCGGCGTGGTCAGCGCCGCCGCGAGCTGCCGCCAGGGATGGCCGCCGCGGCTGAACGCGCCCTCCACGGCGATGTCCAGTGCCCGCGCCACCGTGGTCGAGCAGTTGCGGCTGATGAAGTTGTAGGTGGTGTCGCGGCTGTACTGCGCCCAGAACGCCCGCAGCCGGGCGGCGTCGATGCCGTTCAGCGTCACCGCCACCGTGGCCGGGCACCAATCCGCCACCTCCGCGGCGTGCGAGGGCAGGAAGCGCCCGGGCACGTCGTTCTCCGGGCCCGCGCGCAGGCTCGAGCGCAGGTTGGCGGGGGAGCGGTCGATCTCCACGGCGGGGTAGTGGCTGACGTAGAGGTCGTCGCCCTGCTGCAGGGCCGCGTGGCCGGTGGAGAACCGCCCGGCCTTGTCGACGGAGGCGACGTAGCGCCGGATCAGCCGCTGGCCGGCCGGGGTGGTCGCCTGCCCGGTGGGCGTCCAGACATAGACCGTCAGGCTGCCGGGCTCGGTCGCGCCGGCGCCGGTCGCGGCGGCGGCCGGCTCGGCGGTGCCCAGGCGCCGGGTGCGCAGCCCGACCAGCGCGAGGTTGGCGCCGTTCAGGATCAGGAACATGCCGATGCAGTAGCCCACCGTGCCGGCGTACCAGGTCGGCCAGGGCTGGAGATGGAACAGGCCGAAGGCGATGCTGAGGCCGCCCAAGGCGACCGACATCCGCCAGCCGGCGAATTTCAGCAGGCCGGCGATCGTGATCCGGACGAGGCCATCGACCACGAAGGCGACGCCGAAGATCATGGCGAGCAGGAAGGTGCTGTGCCGCGTGGCCATCATGATCAGCACGGCCATGACCGACAGCAGCGCGCCCTTGGCGAGGCGCAGGCGGCGCGCGGCGCCGACCGCGGACGCGCCGACGACGAGGGCGCTCACGCCCTCGGCCAGGAGGATCAGGCCGAACCACCGGTCCGGGACGTGGAGCGCGCCGTCGAGGGAATCGACCACCACCAGGAGGCCGAGCAACGACCACAGCAGGCCGGTGGCGACGATCAGGTGCCAGTGGCGGCGGACCGCGGCCCGGCCGACGAGCAGCATCCAGAGGGGCGCCATCCGGCCGCCGACCGCGTCCGCGGCGCCCGGTCCGGGCGCTTCGAGCGCGGAGAGCGCGCGCGGGATTGAGGTCGCACAGGGTCCGGACATAGGGGTCGCCCTCGAAAGCGCGCGTCGACGAGCCTCTCGCACGGATGCCGCCGTGCCGTCACGGCCGGAGAGAGGCTCCCGACACGCGAGCGTTTCGCGAAACGCCCGGGGCGCACGATCCACGCCTTGCCTGAGAACTTTGTTAATCGCGGCCTGCTCCGGGCGCCAGCGCCCGCGGATAACCGCGACGGGGCCCGGAATCCCGCCGCGCGCCGCCCGACCGAGGGTCGGCAGGACCGCGGCCCCATCGATCCGTAACGGGGCCACATCGGTGATCGGTCCCTGTCTCCGCCCCTGATTCGCGCCCCTGCAGCCTGTCATCGTGCGGCCGTTCGAAGTCATCGCCCACAGCCTGCCGGACCGGATGCCGAAACTGCGCAGAGTTTGCGACAGGCCGCGCGCGCAGCAACCTCATGTTGCCAGACAAGAACAGAAAGTGTTCAAAGAACATCCTAAGATAAACCGTAGACAAAATAGTCAGTTTTTGTATAGTTACGCGCCAATGTTGGCAGACTCGAAGCAGTTTGGTGCATGCTTGGGCGGTAAAAGCTGATCAAGCCTCCAGCTTTATCGATGCACCGTTTTCCATGCCTCGACTCTCGGTACTGGGGGATCCATGAACACCATCGATTTGAACGAAAAGACCTCGGACCCGAACACAGACCTGATCAAGTGCACGGCATCACTGGTTGCGGCCTACGTGTCCCGGAATGCGGTGGGCGTGGGAGACCTGCCGGTTCTGATCGACCAAGTGCACACGGCGATATCGGTCCTGCAGGGCGGCGGTTCGGGATCCGGTCCGGGCTGGACCGGCCCGACGGCGGCGCAGATCGAGGCCTCGATCCAGCAGGACGGCCTGATCAGCTTCATCGACGGCCGGTCCTACAAGACCCTGAAGCGCCACCTCACCGCGCACGGCCTCACGCCGGAGCGGTACCGGGCGAAGTACGGCCTGCCAGCCGACTACCCGATGGTGGCACCGGGCTACGCCGCCAAGCGTTCGGAGATCGCCAAGGCGATCCAGCTCGGCCACAAGGCGGCCTGAGGAAGCCGGGCCGGCCCGCACCGCCCTGGATCGGCGGCCCCGTCCGGGCCGCCGCGCGACGCGGGCGCGGGATGCCCGACGGCGGATCGCCCGATCCGCCGGTCCCGGTCTCCGCGCCGGAAGTGGGGGTCCCTCCGGGCCAGCGCGGAGACCGTCCTTGGCCCGGCAGGGCAGGGCGGATCCCGCGAAGCGCCCGTCGGCCGCGCGGGCCGCTCAGACCCGGGCGACCGCCACGGTCCCGTCGTCCATGGGAATGAAGCGGACGCCCGCCCGGCGCAGCGCCTCGACCGCGTGCAGGCGGGACCGGCTTCCCCGATGCTCGCTGTCCTCTTCCAGACGCCGCACCGTCGAATGCGACAGGCCGCTGGCCTGGGCGAGATCCATCATCGACCAGTCGAGGAGAGCCCGCGCGGCCCGCAGGTGGTGACCGGTCACGGAATGCGCCAGCCCGTCGTGCAGGCCGACCAGGGGCGGCGCGTGGTTGCGGACGGGGTACTTGAGCCCGCAGCGGCCCAGATAGGTCCCGTCCGGATCCCAGACCGGCATCGTGAGGATCCGGAAGTGCCAGAGCTCGCCGTTGGCGAGGCGCTCGTGGGCCGCTCCCTGGAAGAACGCCCGCCGCTCGATCTGCTCCTCGGCCGCCGCCCGGAAGGCCTCGCGCTCCTCCGGAACGATCAGGAGATACGGCTCGGCGCAGATCTCCTCCAGCGGGAGCCCGTGGACCTGGGCCACGGCGAACGGGATGTCCCGGACCCGGTCGAGCCCCATCGAGAAGGTCGCGATATGCTCGGTGAGGTAGAGCGCGCTCTGCCGGCGGCGCTCCTCCTGCCGCAGACGCGCCAGCTGCTCGCGGTCGCTCACGTCGAGCGCCGTGCCGTTGAGGGCGACGGGCCGCCCTTCCGCCGAGACGCGCACCTCCATCGTCAGCGAGAGGGTGCGCACCGTGCCGTTCGTCCGGATCACCCGGACGATGACCTCGCGCGGGACGTGCCCCTGCCGGATGTCGGCCAGCGCCGGCATCAGGTGCCGGTCCTCCGGATGGATCAGGCTCAGCAACAGGTCGTAGCGCGCCTTCGCGGCGTTCGGAACGAGCCCGAGCAGCCGGTAGAACCCGGGCGACCAGACCTGCTCCTCGCCCGCGAAGATCCAGCTCCAGGCACCGCTCACGCCTCGGCTTTCCGTGAGAGTCAGGAACTCTCCCGACGAGAAAGTCAGGGCGCTTAAAGCAGTGTGGAACATCTCGGCACCGATCGAACCGTATCACCGTTTCCGCCACTCGGCCATGAGAATTTTTCCAGCATAAAAATTCAAAATTCAGCCGAAATCTCTTACGATCAAGTCCAGATCCTCGTCGATCGGACGTGAGCTAGCCGCACGACATCTTTCGAGGACGTACGCGCCGGCGCGATCTGTTGCCGAGTTCGCGAATCTGCCGCTGCCGCGCTGTGGACCGAAGCTCCTGAGATCCTCGACCGGCCCCGCCCCGCGGCGCGTTCGGCACACACCGCCATGACAGCAACGCGACGGTCTCCGGGTCGGCCACGACCGTTCTCGCGGCGGCCGTTCTCGGCTACATGGTGTTTCGGAAGTATGATTTTCCGTTCCGGCTTTGAAGCGATCTCCGAGAAACGCGCCGCAGAAGGCGAGTCACTCGTAAATTTGGCAAATATGCGAAGATAATACAATTTACACGGAGGATAATATTATTTAATACTGAAACAAGTTGGCGAATTGCGATAATTAATTCCAGAACACAGCGGAAATAAGCTATGAACATCGATCGGGCGGGCGGGCGCGCGGTTCGCAGATCGTCGAGCTCCGGAAGCCGGGCGCGCGACAGAACCGGCGAGACCGGGGCCTGTGGACGATTGACAGGTCGGTCCGAACAATGCGGGGAGACGGGGTCGCGCACCGGGAGGAACCGCATGAGGGTCGCCTGCATCGGCGAGTGCATGGTCGAACTGTCCGAACGCCCGGACGGGAATCTGGTCCGGGGCTTCGGCGGCGACACGCTGAACACCGCGCTCTATCTCGCGCGCCTCGGCGTCGCGGTGGATTACGTGACGGCGCTCGGCGACGACATCTGGAGCGACGAGATGGCGGCGGCCTGGGGCCGCGAGGGCATCGGCCTCGAGCGGGTCCGGCGCCTGCAGGGCCGGATGCCGGGCCTCTACATCATCCGCACGGATGCCGACGGCGAGCGCAGCTTCCACTACTGGCGCGACCGGGCCGCGGCCCGCGACCTCTTCACCGAGCCGGGCGCCGCCGAGACGGAGGCGGAGCTGGAGCGCTACGACCTCGTCTACCTGTCGGGCATCAGCCTCTCGCTCTACGGCGAGACCGGGCGCGCCGCCCTGTTCGAGACCCTGGCGCGCCTGCGGGACCGGGGCGGCCGGGTCGCCTTCGACACCAATTACCGCCCCCGCGGCTGGCCCGACCGGGACGAGGCCTGGGCGGCCTTCCGCGCGGCCCTGGCTCTGGCCGACGTGATCTTCGCCTCGGCGGAGGACCTGGACTGGCTCTTCGGCGCGGCGGGCGAGGACGAGGTGCTGCGCCACCGCGGCCGGGCCGAGATCGTGCTCAAGACCTCGGGCGCATCAGGCCCCGTCGCCCGGGTGCTGCACGGCCCGGCCGACACCGCCGTGCCGGCCGGGCGCGCCGCGCGGGTCGTCGACACGACGGCGGCGGGCGACAGCTTCGCGGCGGGCTACCTCGCGGCGCGCATCGCCGGGCTGGCGCCGGAAGCCGCCGCCGCCGAGGCGCACCGCCTGGCCGGGGCGGTGATCGGACATCGCGGCGCCGTGATTCCCCGGGACGCGATGCCGGCCCCGGCCGCCCGGCCGCCCGGCCCGGGCGCCTGAGGCCGTCCGGGCCGCCCTTGAGGCGGACAAGCGCAACCGCTACCTCTCTGCCAGCGGGGGACGGCCCCCGCAGCGTCATCGCCGCCCGTGGCGCGGCCGAGAGGGCACCCGTGGCGCCGATTCCCCCGCCGATCCAGGTTCCCGAGCCCGACGCCGCCGCGGCGGGCGGCGGCGCCCCGAAGACGCGGGTCAGCGCGCGCGGCCGGCTGCGCACCTATTTCCTCACCGGCATCATCGTCGCCGGCCCGCTGGCCATCACCGCCTACATCACGTGGTGGTTCATCGCGCTGATCGACTCGTTCGTGAAGCCGCTGGTGCCGGCGAGCTACCTGCCGGACCATTACCTGCCGTTCTCGATCCCGGGCCTCGGCCTCGTGATCGCGTTCCTGGCGGTGACGCTGCTGGGCTTCCTCACGGCGAACCTCGTCGGACGCTCGGTGATCGAGTTCGGCGAGGTGCTGCTGGCGCGGACTCCCGTGATCTCCGGCCTCTACAAGGGCCTGCGGCAGATCTTCGAGACGCTGTTCTCGGCCAACGGCACCTCGTTCCGCACGGTGGGGCTCGTGGAGTTCCCCGTGAAGGGCACGTGGTCGGTGGTGTTCCTGTCCGCCCCGGCGGCTCACGAGGTCGAGGGGGCGCTGCGGGCCCGGGGGGCGCCGGCGGACGACCTCGTCGGCGTCTTCCTGCCCTGCGCGCCCAATCCGACGACGGGCTTCTTCTTCTACCTGCCGCGCGCGGAGGTGGTGGAACTCGCCATCAGCGTCGACGACGCCGCCAAGCTGGTGATGTCGGCCGGGGTGATCCAGCCGGAGGACCCGCAGGGCCGCCTCAACGCCATGGCGGCCACCCTTCGGACGGCCCAGCAGGCCGGCGGTCCGGTGCCCCGGCGGGAGCCGCAGGACGCCTGAGGGCCGGGCTCGGAGCGCTCCATCGTCGCTCGCGACGCGCGGCCGGCCGCCCGGCAGCGGAGACCGACCACGAGAAAGGGCCGCCCCGCTCGCGCGGGACGGCCCCGGATGTTCAGGCTGCCTGAGCGGCTTCAGCGCTGCAGCGAGGCCGTCTGCGGCGCGATGGTCGGCGGCGTCGCCTGCGCGACCGTCACGGCGCTGCGGGGCGTCGTCGGGCCCCAGCCGGACGCGCATTGCAGGGTGAGGGCCAGCCCGAGGGCGATGCAGAGCCCGTTGGCGGCCAGCCAGAAGGGCCGGGACGCCCGGCGCACGGCGGCCTGCAGCTCGTCCGCGGTCTTGCCCGCCGCCTCGGCGGCGCGATCCGAGATCGGCAGGAGCCAGGGCTCGGTCGGCAGGGCGTGGGCACCGGCCATCTCGTGGGAGCCCGGCAGGCCTTGGAACAGTCCGTTCGACATGTCCGTCCTCCAGATTCGTCCGTGATGTCCCGGCTTACCGGGCCATTCGTTCATCTCCAGTTAAGGGAAGAATATGGCTGATGCAAGGTCACGAGGCCTGTCCGGCGCCTCCCGGACCGCCCGCCGAGCGCCGCCAAGCTTCGGCGCGATCTCGCCAAGCGTCTGAAAAAGCTCGTCTTTTCGGAACGCCTGTGACATTGCCGCATCGGAGTACGGATCCGGTCGCGCGGCGACGATTCCGGATCCGGCCGTTCAGGAAGGCCGGGCTTTCCTGAACGAAACCGTTCAGGAAGCCGTTCATCCGGCCCCGATCAGCCGGATCGCGGCCTCCCGCTCGAACAGGTAGAGCAGCACCCGCAGGGCCTGCCCCCGCGGGCTCCTGAGGCCGGGATCGCGCTCCACGATCAGCCGCGCGTCGTCGCGGGCCGCCTCCAGCAGGGCGGCGTCGCTCTCCAGCCGCGCCAGCCGGAACGCCGCCAGGCCGGATTGCCGGGTGCCGAGCACCTCGCCCTCGCCGCGCAGCTTCAGGTCGGCCTCGGCGATGCGGAAGCCGTCCTCGCTCGCGCGCATCATCTCCAGCCGGGCCCGGGACACCTGCCCGAGGGGGCCCCGGTAGAGCAGCAGGCACGAGGAGGCCTTCGAGCCGCGCCCGACCCGGCCGCGGAGCTGGTGCAGCTGCGCCAGCCCGAACCGCTCCGCGTGCTCGATCACCATGATGGTGGCTTCGGGCACGTCGACCCCGACCTCCACCACCGTGGTCGAGACCAGGAGCTTGGTCTCTCCGGCGGCGAACCGGGCCATGGCGGCATCCTTCTCGGGCCCCGGCATCTTGCCGTGGATCAGCCCGACCGCGTCGCCGAAGTGCTTCCGCAGGTCGTCGAAGCGCTCGGCCGCGGCGGCGAGGTCGACGAACTCCGATTCCTCCACCAGGGGGCAGATCCAGTAGACCCGCTCGCCGCCGGCGATCGCCCGGGCGAGGCCGGCCACGACCTCGTCGATCCGCTCGGTCGGCAGCGTGATCGTGCGGATCGGCTGCCGGCCGGCGGGCTTCTCGTCGAGGATCGAGACGTCCATGTCGCCGAAGAAGGTCAGCGCCAGGGTGCGGGGAATCGGCGTGGCGGTCATGACCAGGAAGTCCACCGCCTCGCCCTTGGCGCCGAGCGCCAGGCGCTGGTGGACGCCGAACCGGTGCTGCTCGTCGACGACCGCGAGGCCGAGGTCGCGGAACGCCACGGCCTCCTGGAACAGGGCGTGGGTGCCGACCAGGATGTCGATCTCGCCCGCGGCGAGGTCGGCGAGCGTGCTCTTGCGCTCCGCGGCCCGGTCGCGGCCGGTCATCAGGCGCAGGCGCAGGGGACCGGCCAGCGGTTTCAGCCGCTCGAAGTGCTGGCGGGCCAGGATCTCGGTGGGCGCCATCAGGGCGGCCTGACGCCCGGCCTCGACCGCCGAGGCCATGGCGAGCAAGGCCACCGCGGTCTTGCCCGAGCCGACATCGCCCTGGAGCAGGCGCAGCATCCGCCGGGGCGCCGCGAGGTCGGCGCGGATCTCCGCGACCGCCCGGGCCTGGGCGCCGGTCAGCGCGAAGGGGAGGGCGGCCTGGAGGCGGGCGCTCAGGGCCCCGTCGCCGGCATTGACGCGGCCGGCCTTGCGCCGCTGGCGGGCGCGCAGCAGGGCGAGCGCCAACTGCGAGGCGAGGAGCTCGTCGTAGGCCAGCCGCTTCCGGGACGGCGTCGCGGGCGGCGGCTGGAGGGGGTCCTCGGCCTTCGGGGGCGCCTCCTCGGGGCGGTGCTCGAGGCGGAGCGCGTCCGCGAAGGCCGGCAGGCGGTTCCGCTCCAGCCAGGCCGGGTCCTGCCATTCCGGCAGGATCGGCAGCCGGTCGAGGGCCACCACCGCGAGCTTGTTGATCGCCCGGGACGTCAGCCCCTCGGTGGCACCGTAGACCGGCTCGACGGCGGGCAGCTCGGCGAGCCCCGCCTCGTCCACGATCCGGGACGGGTGGACCATCTGGCGGGTGCCGTCCCAGAGGTCGATCCGGCCGGTGATGTAGCGGTGCGCCCCGAGCGGCAGCATCTTCTCCACCCGGGCGCGGGGCATGCCGAAGAAGACCAGCGAGATGTCGCCGGAGGCATCCTCCACCAGCACCCGGTGCGGGCGCCGGCCGGCGCCGACCTGGGCCGGGCGGTGCGCCACCACGGTGACGCCGATCGTCACCGGCTCGCCGGTGGGGGCCTCGCTGATCGAGCCCATCAGCTTCCGCGCCACGCCGCCCTGGGGCAGGTGGAACAGCAGGTCCACGACCCGGGCCTCGCGCTCGGGGGTCCCGAGCAGCCTCTCGATGAGCGGCGCCATCTTCGGCCCGATCCCCGGCAGGGCGCGGGCCGGCGCGAAGAGCGGATCGAGGATGCTCGGCCGCAGAGTCGGGGCGACGGCAGGCGCGGGGGCGGCCTCCGCCGCCTCGGCCGCGTCGGAATCCTTCAAGGCCGGGTCCTGAGTCGGGCGTGCATCTGTCATGGCGGTTCGGCGGACATGGTGCCGGAGGCGCCTTATCATCCGGTGCATCCCGGCGCGCCAGTGCGGCAGGATGGAGACCGAACCCGGAGACCGATCCCATGGCCCGCGACTTCCTGCCGGGATTCGACCGGCACCGGATCGAGACCGCGCCCGGCGTGACGATCAACGCCCGCTCGGCCGGATCCGGGCCGCCGGTGCTGCTGCTGCACGGCCATCCCCAGACCCTGTCGACGTGGCTCCACGTCGCGCCGCGCCTCGCGGAGCGGCACGCCGTGGTGGCGATGGACCTGCGCGGCTACGGCGATTCGTCGAAGCCCCCCGGGGGCGAGCGCCACGCCAGCTACGCCAAGCGCGCCATGGCGGCGGACGCGGCGGCCCTGATGCGGGCGCTCGGGCACGAACGCTTCGCCGTCGTCGGGCATGACCGCGGCGGCCGCGTCGCCCACCGCCTCGCCCTCGACCACAGCCGGGCGGTGGAGCGGATCGCCGTGTTCGACATCGCGCCCACCGCGACCATGTACGCGCGCACCGACAAGGATTTCGCCACCCGCTATTTCTGGTGGTTCTTCTTCATCCAGCCCCAACCCCTGCCGGAGACGCTGATCGGGGCCGATCCGGAATATTTCCTGCGCCACCACGTCGACGGCCAGTCCAAGACCCCCGGCTCGACCCCGCCGGAACTCTTCGCCGAGTACCTGCGCTGCTACGCCGACCCGGCCTGCCGCCACGCGATCTGCGAGGATTACCGGGCCGCCGCCGGGATCGACCTGGAGCACGACGCGGCCGATGCCGAGGCCCGGATCACCGCGCCGCTGCTGGCGCTCTGGGGCGCGAAGGGCGTGGTCGGCCGGACCTACGACGTGCTGGAGACGTGGCGCGAGAAGGCGACCGACGTCTCGGGCCGGGCGCTGGATTGCGGCCACACCCTCCAGGAGGAGCGGCCGGACGCGGTTCTCTCGGAGTTGGCGGCGTTCCTGCGCTGAGCCGGCCGCCGGCCCGGAACAGATCGACCGCGCTGTCGTAGCCCGCGTCGCAGATCCGGCCGCGCGCCGGGAACAGACCGGCGGCGATCAGCCGGTCGTAGCGGGCGCGGCGACGCGCCTCCGGGATGCGGCGCTGTGGCCTGCGCGGAGCGGGCTTGGCAGACATACCCGAAAGCTCAGATACGGGCACGTGCCGCGCGGACGCGACGCGACGGCCCTGTCCCGGGCCTCCGGCGAGCGTGGTCGGGCGAGCGTGGTCGGGTCGGCACGGGAACGAGCGGAGATCGTGCGGGGCAGCATGTCCGAGGGAACCAGGGTCGAAGAAGCCGGCGCGCCGTTCGCGGTCGCGGTGGTCGGAGCCGGGGCAGCCGGGCTCGCCGCCGCGCTGGCGATCGCGCGCGACGGGATCCCCACGGCGCTGGTCGGGCGCCACGCCCCAGTCGCGGACGGGCGGACCGTCGCGCTCCTCGACGGGTCGGTGCGCTTCCTGGAGGCGCTCGGCGCCTGGGAGGCGGTGGCGCCGCACGCGAGCCCGCTCTGCACGCTGCAGATCGTCGACGACACCGGCAGCCTGTTCCGGCCGCCGCCGGCGCAGTTCCGCGCCGCCGAGATCGGCCTCGACGCCTTCGGCTGGAACGTCGAGAGCGCCCGCCTGGTGGAGAGCCTGCGCGCCCGCGCCCGGGCGCAGGACAACCTCACCCTGGTCGAGGCGGACGCCGCCGGCGCCGTGCCCGGCGAGACGGCGGCGCGCGTCGCGCTGGCGGACGGGAACGCCGTCGAGGCCCGGCTCGTGGTGGGAGCCGACGGGGCGCGCTCGCCGCTGCGGGCCGCCAGCGGCGTCCGCGTGCGCGACTGGACCTACCCGCAGAGCGCCATCACCACGATCCTGGCCCACGCGCGCCCGCACCGCGACGTCTCCACGGAGTTCCACACCCGGTCGGGACCCTTCACCCTGGTGCCGCTGCCGGGCGGCCACCGGTCCAGCCTCGTCTGGGTGACCGGGGAGGGGGCGGCCCGGCGGCTCGCCGCCCTCGACGACGCGGCGCTGGGACAGGCGGTGGAGCGACAGGCCCGGGCGATGCTCGGCGCCATGCGGGTCGATGGCCCCCGGGGTCTCGTGCCGATGCGCGGCCTCGCGGTGGCGACCCCGGTAGCCCCGCGGCTCGCGCTGATCGGGGAGGCGGCCCACGTCTTCCCGCCGATCGGCGCGCAGGGGCTCAATCTCGGCCTGCGCGACGCCGCGACCCTGCGCGACGCGGTGCTGGCCGCCGCCCGCGACCGCCGCGATCCCGGGTCGCGCGCCGTGCTCGACGGCTACGCGCGGGCGCGCCGCGTCGACACGGCGGCGCGCACCGCCGCGGTCGATCTCCTCAACCGCAGCCTGCTCACCGACCTGCTGCCGGTGGACGCGCTGCGCGGCCTCGGCCTGCTGGCGATGACGCAGCTCGGACCGCTGCGGCGCCTGGTGATGCGGGAGGGCGTGCTGCCCCGGATCGGCGCGCCGGAGCTGATGCGCGCGGCGCGCTAGGACCGCTCCCGATCGTCTTGCGACCGCCTGGACGACGGGCATCTCCGGCCGAGGCCGCCGCGCCCTGCCCCCTCTCCCGACGGGAGACGGAACCCGCGCCCCTCTCGGCACGGACGGGTTCGGCTGCAGGCTCCCCGGGCAACGGCGCACGGATACGCTGCCTCGGCCCGGGGCGCGGGAGCGCCTGCGAAGGCGACGAAGGGGGGCCGTTCGGACGGCGCTCGGTCGCCGAAGGGCGCCCTCGAGGCGCGCCGGCGGGTCCGTCCGGGTATCCCGGGCCAGGTGGGGCGAGGAGGGGCGACCGTCCGCGCGTCGAAGGCCGAGACGGGCCTCAGAGATCCGGCTGGGCGGCCACGTAGGCGCCGAGGCGGGTCGCGAGATCGACCGGGCCGCCGGCGCGGGCCTCGCCCGAATCACCGATGAGGATCACCGGGATGCCGCGCTCGCGCAGTTGGCCGCGGAGGCGGGCGGCGCGGCGGGCGTAGGCGGGATCCCGGCGGGTGGGCGCCTGGAGCAGCACGGCGGCCGGGCGGGCGATCACGGTCAGAACGTCGTCCGCCGCCTCCATCGAGGCGGTCACGCTCGCGTATCCGAGGCTGGCCAGCTCGCCCGAGAGGGACCGGTCCACGGCGCGGACACCGTCGTCGACCACGAGCACTTGTTGCAGCGCACCCATAAGCTTGAGCGGTACTCCATCCGGGACGGCTTGGAAAGATAGCCGTCACGACAATCCGATGCAGAACCCGCGAACAGGCGGATCGGATCCGTCGGTTCGTGTGCAGATGCGAGATTATCCGCGCCGCCTGAGTGCCGGATGAACCGGCGATCGCCCGCCGTTCAGGCGGACGGGACGGGGTCGGCGGCGATCGCCGCGACCGTCCCGTCCGCGCGCCCGCCCGCGCGGAGCGGCCGGAAGCCCGTGCTCCGCCACGCCAGGGGCTCGGTCGCCGGGGTCTCGCCGCGGGTAAGAGGGGCCGCCGCGCAGGCCGCCCCCCGGCAGGCGAGGGCGCCGTCGGCGCCGCCGGCGAGGTCCAGGAGATCGCGGGGCAGGAAGGCCTGCTCGGGCTCGGCCAGGGTCGCGGCGAGGTCGTCCGGGCCGGGGCGGGTGAGCACCAGCACCTCGCCCAGGACCAGGGAATCGAGGCGCTGCGGGCCCGCGGGCCCGGCGCTCCGCGGAATCAGCCGGGCGGGCGCGCGGTGGACCACGTCGAGGACCCGGACGGTCCAGGGCAGGGGCAGGGCGGCGAGGGCCGATTCGACCCGCGCCGGGACCACCAGCCGGGTCGGCACCGGCCGCAGCAGGGCGGCGCGGAACCCGGCCTCGTCGAAGGGCAGCACGGTCTCCAGACCGGCACCGGCCGCCAGGGCGGTGCCCAGGCCGGTCACGAGGCCGCGCAGGTCGTGGCCGGGCAGGAGCGTCAGGACCCGCTCGTCCGCGGTCAGGGGCAGCGCGTCGAGATGGGCGGCGACCGCCGCCGCCAGCGCCGCGGCGGTGCGGTAGACCGGCCGGCCGGGATCGCCGCCCGCGAAGGTGACGAGGCCGCGACTCGGCGCGGGATCGACCACGCCCCGCTCCAGGGCCATCGCGTCGAGGCTGATCACGCCGTCCGGCACGCTCGGGCCGAAGGCCGCGAGGTAGCGCAGGCCGAAATGGCGCATGGCCGCGCGGGTGAGGTCCTCCGCGGGCCGGCGCGCGCCGCGGCGGCCCTCCGTCAACACGGCCACGAGGCCCGCCGCCTCGATCCCGGCGGAGAGCTCCGCGTCGTCCCAGAGGGCCGGCATCGCGCAGGGCAGGTGGCCCGCCGCCTCGACGGCGAGGTGGGCGAGGGCCGATTCGGCGCCCCCCGAATACCACAGCCCGATCCGGCTGCCGGCCGGGAGCCGCCACGCGCCGATCCCGCGGGCGAGCCGCCCGACGATCTCGGCGGCGGCCGCGTAGGTCCAGGTGATGTTCGGGCGCCCGCACCACGCGACCCGGTCCCCCGAATCACGCAGGACCGTGCGCTGCGGGCCCGTCAGGGCGGCGGCGAACAGGCGGGTCGCGAGACCGTCGCACGGGCCGCCGAACAGCCCGCCGGACAGGCCGCCGGGCCCGTTCTCGGATCGCGCGGACGCGTCCGGTGCGGCGTCGACCGCCCACTCCGCCACCGCCAACGCGCTCAAACCCGCCGCCCCCGCCGATCCTGCAGAACTCCTATCATCTCGGCCCCACAGGGTTAACCGACCGCTAAGAGGGCCGCGCCGCCGGGCGCCGCAGGAGGGCGGCCGGCGGCGGCCGGCGGCGCGGTCCGATCACGCGCTCGTGCCTCGCGGCCGCGCAACGTCGCGCTTGCGGCCGGGCGGGCGGGGGCCTATCGGGGGCCGGGCGCGGCCAGGACGGTTCCGACAGCCCCAAGGCCGCGGTGTCATGCCTTCGCCTCATTCGAGGGGAAAGGCAGGCCGCCCGGTCGCCGGGGTGAGGGATGCGCGCAGACGGGCGCCCGTCCCGCCCGATGGCCGGACCGATTCATCCGGAGCTCCGGGCGGTGCGCCAACGCGGCGGGCGGCCGGTCGCTCCGGCGGACCTGCCGCCAGGCCGGCTCCGCATCCTGCCAGCCACACCACGTCTCTTCCAAGGGGTCAGAGCCGATGTCCTTCACCCGCACCGCGACGCTCGCCCGCGCCGCTCTCCTCGGCCTCGCGGGCCTCGGCCTCGCGGCCGCGCCGGCCCTGGCGCAGCCGAAGAAGCCCGCCGCGCCCGCCCCGGCCGCGCCGGCGCCGACCGCCCCGGGTACCCCGGCGGCCAACACCCCGGCCGCCCAGACGGGCCCGCAGATCGTCGCGGTGAAGTCCGAGCCGAGCCAGGCCGACTGGACCAAGGTCTGCGGCAAGGACCAGGGCTCGGGCACCGACATCTGCTACACGACCCGCGACTTCGTGTCCGACCAGGGCCAGCCGGTGCTGGCCGTGGCGGTCTACGAGATGAAGAACCCCGCCCAGAAGCAGGAGGTGCGCGTGGTGCGCTACCTGCTGCCGCTGGGCCTGCTGCTGCAGCCGGGCATCCGCTTCAACGTCGACGGCCAGGCGGCGACCGCCGGCCGCTTCGCGGTCTGCTTCCCGAACGGCTGCTTCGCGGAGGCCGGCGGCGTCGATGCCGGCGTGATCGCCGCGATGAAGAAGGGCACGACCCTCAACGTCTCGGTCCAGAACCAGACCCAGCGCGAGGTCACCTTCGCGGTGCCGCTGGCCGGCTTCGGCAAGGCCTTCGACGGCCCGGCCATCGACCCGAAGGTGCTCGAGGAGCAGCAGAAGAAGCTCCAGGCCGAGCTGGAGAAGCGCTCCGAGGACATGCGCAAGAAGCTCGAGCAGCAGCAGGGCGCCGCCCCGGCCGCCGGCGCGGCCCCGGCCCCGGCCGCCAAGTAACGAGTAAGCACCAGCGACCCGCCGCGCGGCGGGTCCGTATCGGGGGCCGGGCCGCGAGGTCCGGCCCTTCGCGTCTGGCCCGTCCGGCGGCGGGGTCTAGCGGATCCCCGCGGGCCCCGAGTCCGGCTGGACGATCAGCACGCGCAGGTCCTGGTCGGGCACGTAGTCCCGGGCCTCCCAGCGGAACGTGGTCGGCCCGGTCTTCCGGACGTCCGTGCGGCAGAAGCTCGCCACCGCCTCCGGGCTGCCCTTGTCGACCGTCAGGGTGAAGCGCCCGATCGGCGCGGCCCAGTTGCGCGCCGTGGTGACGATGTAGGGCACCACGGTCGCCCGCAGGTGGCCGCCGGGATCCGCCGCCTTCGCGTGCAGGCGCCGGATCGCCGCGAGCCCGGCCGCGTCCAGGCAGTAGGTCGCCCGGTAGGCCGCGCGGGACGCCGCCTTGAGGTCGAGCAGGTGGAAGCCGGTCACCGGCGCGTAGCTGTGCGCGATGCGGACCTCCTGCCCCGCCGGGAAGGTCTGGAGCCAGTGGAACTTGGCCTCGCCGCGCCAGAGCCCCTCGGTCATCCGGTCCGGCGCGTCCGCGACGTCGGGGAACAGGCCGGCCCTGACCAGCTCGGCCCATTCGGGCGCGCCGATCCGCCCGGCCGCCGCGCTGATCGCCGCGAAGCGCAGCGGGTTCAGCGGCAGGCCGTGGCGGCGCAGCAGGTCCGTCACCTCGCGCTCGCCCACGTAGGCGCGCTCCTCCAGCTCGGGCTCGAGGGGCCTGCCGTCCACCGTGACGGTGAAGCCGACGAAGTTCGGGCTGTCGGGCCGGGGCAGCGCCAGGGCCGAGAAGCTGAGTTCGCGCCCGTCGATCGGCGGCAGCGGGAAGGCGATCCGGACCGTGCGCGACTCCTGAACCTGATTGCGGAACAGGTAGGACACGCCGATCCGGTCGCGGGCGATCGACAGGTCCTCGCTCACCAGGGCGATCCCGGGCTCGCGCCGCAGGACGAGGCCGCCGGCATCGAGCTCGGCGGCGCTGTCGTTGGCGCGGGCCGCCGTAGCGAGAAGGCCGGCGGCGAGCAGAGCGGCGGGTCGGATCATGGCGACGGGCTCGTCCGACGGCAGCGGCCGTCGCGGCAGACTAGCGCCCGCCGCTTGCCAGGACCTTCACGGGCCCGACCCGCTCAGTTCGTGGCGCGGTCGCGCATCCGGTACGCGCCGGCGGCGTCGCGCTCGAACATCTCGGCGATGCCGGCGTGGCGCAGGGCCTCGCCCGACGTGTCGGGCAGGAGGTTCTGCTCCGACACGTAGGCCACGTACTCGGTCTCGGCGTTCTCGGCGAGCAGGTGGTAGAACGGCTGGTCCTTGCGCGGCCGGACCTCCTCGGGGATCGACAGCCACCATTCCTCGGTGTTGTCGAACACCGGGTCGACGTCGAACACGACGCCCCGGAACGGGTAGATCCGGTGGCGCACCACGGCGCCGATCGCGAATTTCGCGGTTCTCAGTGTCACGTCCGACATGGTTCAACCCGTCCAGATCGGACAGATAGGTCCGATGACGGATCGTGTCACCCGGTCGCCGCGGAAGTCGGCGTCCCGGCGGCGCGGGCCAGGCGGTCCCGGACGGCGATCGCCTCCGGCAGCGGCCGCCACAGGACGGTCATCTCGGCGATGCGCCCGGCCGCGTCGAGGCGCCAGTAATCCATCCCGTCGAGCCGGTGCGGGCCGGCCGTCGCGCCGAAGAAGGCGGCGGCGTGCGCGGGGCCTTCCAGGATCTCGCGGATCTCGAAGGCGTCGACCGCCGCCAGCAGGGCGTCGACCACTGGCCGGATCGCCGCCTTCCCGCGCACGGGCTCGGCGGCGAGCGGCGTGTTGAGCACCACCGCCTCGGTCATCTGCGCCAGCATGGCGTCCCGGTCCTTCGCCGCCAGGGCGGCCGCGAAGGCGCGAACGTGGCTGAGGTCCATCGGAGTCTCCTACGAAATCCGGATGCCGAGGTCGGCCGCGATCGCCCGGGCGGTGGCCTCGCGCCGGGCCGTGATGTCGGCCGCCGCCGCCCGCGCCCGCGCCACGGTGGCCGGGGAAGCCGTTCGGGGCGTGCCGCTGTCGAAGGGCGGCTCGGGGGCGTACTGCATGCCGAGCTGGATCGTCCGGGCGGCCTCGTCGCCGCGCAGTTCGGCGGCGAGCCGGAGCGCCCCGTCGATCCCCGCGGTGACGCCGGCCGCGAACACCCAGCGGCGGCCGTCCGCGTCGCGGTCGAGCACCACCCGCTCGTCCACCGGCTCGGCCCCGAAGAGGGGCAGCAGGTGGACCGCGTTCCAGTAGGTCGTGGCCCTGCGCCCGACCAAGAGGCCGGCCGCGCCGAGGAGCAGGGCGCCGGTGCAGACCGAGAGGACGTGGCTCGCGCCCGCCGCCTGGTCGCGGATCCAGCCGAGCACGGCGGCGTCGCGCATCAGCGCCTCCTGGCCCTGGCCGCCCGGCACGTGCAGCACGTCGAGCCGCGGCGCCTCCGCCAGGGTCGCATCCGGCAGCATCCGGAGGCCGCGGACGTCGCGGACGGGCTCGAGGCGCGGCGCGTAGACCCGGTAGGTGCTGTTGGGCACCCGGGACAGGACCTCGAACGGGCCGGTGAGGTCGATCTGGTCGAGCCCCTCGAACAGGAGCGAGCCGATCTGCAGGTGGGTGTCGGGCGGGATCATGCCGAAGCCTCCGTGGTGGACAGGACGACCCTACCGCGTCAGGATCTGGCCGAAATGCCAAAGAGCCCTCGTTTCTCGCCAGACGCGCCGCGCCCCGTCGAGGTGCTGGCCTTCCCGTCGGTGCAGCTCCTCGACGTGGCCGGGCCGCTCCAGGTCTTCGCCACCGCCAACGAGCACGGCGGCGCCGGGATGCCCTACGCGCCGCGGGTGATCGCGGCCGGCGACCCGGGGCTCACCGCCTCGGCGGGGCTGCGGCTGGTGGCCGACCCGCTGCCGGATCCCCACGCGCCGGTGGACACGCTGGTGATCGCGGGCGGCCCCGGCGTCGTCGCGGCCTGCGACGACGCCGCCCTGGTGGCCTGGGTGCGGACCCGGGCGGGCCGGGCCCGCCGGGTCGCCTCGGTCTGCACCGGCGCGTTCCTGCTCGGGGCGGCGGGGCTCCTCGACGGGCGGCGGGCCGTGACCCACTGGAAGCATTGCGGCGCGCTCGCCGCACGCTACCGGCGCGCCCGGATCGAGCCCGACCCGATCTTCGTGCGCGACGGCCCGGTCTGGTCCTCGGCGGGGGTGACGGCGGGCATCGACCTGGCCCTGGCGCTGGTCGAGGAGGATCTCGGCCGCGCGACCGCCCTGGCGGTGGCGCGCCACCTCGTGATGTTCCTCAAGCGCCCCGGCGGGCAGGCGCAGTTCAGCGCGGCGCTGGCGCTGCAGGCGGGCGAGGAGCGGTTCGGGCGGCTCCACGCCTACATCGCCGACAACCTGTCCGGCGACCTGTCGCTGCCGGCGCTCGCCGCGGCGGCCGGGATGAGCGCGCGCAGCCTGAGCCGGCACTATCGCGAGGCGACCGGCCTGACGCCGGCCAGGGCCGTGGAGCGCCTGCGGGTGGAGGCGGCCCGGCGCGCGCTCGCCGAGACGGCGCAGCCGGTCAAGCGCGTCGCCCGGACCTGCGGCTTCGGCTCCGAGGAGACGATGCGGCGCAGCTTCCTGCGGCACGTCGCGGCGACGCCGCAGGAGTACCGGGCGCGGTTCGGCGGGTGAGGGTGGACTAGAACCGTATCCGACCATGTTGCAACGGTCGGGAAGGAGGGCGAGCCGGTCTCGCCAGCCGCGCCAGGCCCCCTCTCCCGTGCGGGAGAGGGTTGGGGTGAGGGACGAGAAGGATCAGGACTGAACAGGCCGCCGATGCGCGTACAGGCGCGGCTCTTCCGGACTGTTCTCATCCCTCACCCTGTCCCTCTCCCGCACGGGAGAGGGGACCCGCGCCTCGTTCGGCACGGGCTCGCCGATCGCCTGCGTCCCAACCCGATCGGGATCGGTTCTCGACCGTGTCGCGGCGTTCGAGGGCCGCCAGGATCGTCTCGCGCACGCCGTCGCGATGCTCGTGGATGTCGGCGTTCGGGATACGGAGCAGGGCGAAGACGAGCGACTCGAGGATCGCGGTGCGCGCGGCATCCCGGGCGACCTCGCTGGCGGTCGAGTGCGTTGCGCCGTCGACCTCGACGATCAGCCTCGCCTTGAGGCAGGCGAAGTCGACGACGAACCGGTCGATCGGGTGCTGGCGGCGGAACTTCCAGCCGTTGAGCGCGCGATTGCGCAACACGCGCCAGAGCTCGGCCTCGGCGCTTGATTGCGCGCGCCGCAGGCTGCGCGCGCGGGATCGATCTGCTCACCGCACGGTTCCGGCAACGCAGTTGCGGACCCGGTGGATGATACGGTGCTGCGGCTTGCGCGGGCCTAGCCCCAGCGAATTGTCCGGCTCCGCGGCGTCATCGCTTCAGAACGGCACGCGGGTCCCCTCTCCCCCACGGGAGGGGGGGCGCGTCGCGACTCGCGGACGCCGAATCGGGACCGCCACACGCGGCCCCGGCAGCCCGCTCACCCCAGCTTGTAGACCGCCGCCAGCTCCGGATCCTTCGCGGCGACCAGCTTGGCGAGGTCCACGATGACCTTGGCCTGCTTCCAGGTGGCGTCGTCCTGCATCTTGCCGTCGAGCATCACGGCGCCGGTGCCGTCCGGCATGGCCTCGACGATCCGGGCCGCGAAGGCCACCTCGGCCGGGTCCGGCGCGAAGACCCGCTTGGCGATCGCCACTTGGCTCGGGTGCAGCGTCCAGGCGCCAGCGCATCCCATCAGGAAGGCGTTGCGGAACTGCGCCTCGCAGGCCGCGCCGTCGGAGAAGTCGCCGAACGGGCCGTAGAAGGCCTTGATGCCGTTGGCCATGCAGGCGTCGACCATCCGGGCGATGGTGTAGTGCCAGAGGTCCTGCTGGGCGCTCGCCCGGGGCGCGTCGCCGGCCGGGTCGGCGATCACCCGGTAATCGGGGTGGCCGCCGCCGACCCGGGTGGTCTTCATGCCGCGGGACGCCGCGAGGTCCGCCGGCCCGAGGCTCATGCCGTGCATGCGCGGCGAGGCCGACGCGATGGCGTCGACGTTGGCGACGCCCTCGGCCGTCTCCAGGATCGCGTGGACCAGGATCGGCTTCGTCACCCCGTGGCGCGCCTCGAGCTGGGCGAGCAGCTGGTCGATGTAGTGGATGTCCCACGGCCCCTCGACCTTGGGCACCATCACGACGTCGAGCTTGTCCCCGACCTCGGCCACGATCGTGAACAGGTCGTCCAAGATCCAGGGCGAGTTGAGGGCGTTGATCCGGGTCCAGAGTCCGGTGCCGGTGGCGGCGAAGTCGGTAGCCTGGGCCATGGCGACGAAGCCCTTGCGGGCCGCCTCCTTCTGGTCGGCCGGGACCGCGTCCTCCAGGTTGCCCAGCACCACGTCGACGGTCCCGGCGAGCTCCGGCACGCGGGCCCGGACCTTGTCGTTGTGGGGCGGCACGAAGTGGATCATCCGCTCCAGCCGCACCGGCAGCTCGCGGAACGGGGCCGGCGCGCCGGTGGCGAGGGGCTGGAAGAAGCGGCGGGGCAGTTTCATCGGGTGCCTCTTGTCAGGGCTGGCGTCTGAGCCCCGTTAAGGCAGCTTGGGCGGGCGCGTAAAGCCGCGCCGCGCCGAAGTGATCTCGGACTTTAGTGATCCCGGACGCTCGGCCCAGCGCCGCCGAGCCTCAGCCCCGGCCGCCCCGGCGGCCGGCGAGGCCGATCCGGTTGAGGATGCCGCCGTCGCCGCTGCCGGCCACCACCACGAGGCGCCGGACCTCGCCCCGCAGGAAGGCCTGCAGGAAGCGGTTGTAGTCGCGGAACGAGACGCAGCCGTTCGAGGCGCCGGGCTGCCGCAGCATGTAGGTGTGGGCCAGCAGGCCGTCGCGGCCGTGGATCGCGGCGCTGCCGCCCACCGGGTTGAGGCGGATCGCCCGGACCCCGTGGAACAGGCGCTCGCGCTCGGTCAGCGTGTAGGTGCCGGGCGGGGTCGAGCCGCGCATGCGCAGGTGGACGTAGCGCGGGTTGTCCATGTGCTCGCCGAGGCCGGAATGGGCCTCCAATACCTCGCCGGAGGGCAGCGTCACCGTGCGGGCGGTGATGTCGTAGACGGCCGTGCCGGCCACCGAATCGGGGTCCGGGCTGATCCGGGTGCGCGGCGCCTCCTGCGGCAGGGCGTCCGGGCTGGCATAGGCCAGCGCCTGACGGGGCTCCTGACGATTCTCCTGAGACGGCGCGGCCGCGCCGACCCCGAACAGCTTCTCGAAGAAGGACGGCTCCTCGGCCATCGCGGCGCGGAACACGTCGCGGGTCCGGGGCAGGGCGCGGCTCGCCACCCGCGCGGGCGGCGGCGCCGGCGCGCGCCGCAGCTCGGGCGGGCGCGCCACCGGCAGCGGCACCAGGGCGGGCGCGAGGGCGGCGGGGGTAGGCTCGGCCGCGGCCATCCGGACCGGCGCCCCCGCGCCCTTCGCGGCGATCTTGTCGCCGGCCTTCTCGGTCGCCCTATCCGCGGGCCCGGCCTGGGCCAGCCGGACCTGGGCGGTCCGCGCCCGCTCCGCCTGGGCCACCTGCCGGGCGATCTCCCGGACCGCCGGGGACGGCGCGGCGGCGGCGATCTGGAAGCCGGCGGCCGGCGGGGCCGCGCCTCCGAAGGCCGTGGAGGTGTCGGAGCCCAGCGCCGGGCTCCGGTCGAGCATCCAGGCGAGGCTCGGCCGTGGCGCCGCCACGGCCTGCGGGACCGGGGCGGCGGTCGGCCCGGCCGCCGCGACGGTCTGCGCGTCGGGGCGGGCCGGCCCCTGCGGGTGGCTGAACACGGCCCAGCCGGCCAGGGTCGCGCCGGTGAGGGCGATGAGCGCCGTCAGCCGCGCGCGGCGGCGGGCGCGCCGCATGGCGCTCGGGTAGGGCGCCCGGGTGCGGACGACCGGATCGTAGACGGTCTCGACGTAGGTGAGGCGCGGGGGCGCCGGTCGCCGGGGTTCCGCGCTCGGATACGCGGTCTGGAACGCGGCGAGGGACAACGCAGCCTGGGCCATTCGGGAACTCGCGTACGCGCTTCCCCTGGGCAGCCGTCGCCGTTCGCCCGCGAGAGCCGTTCTCGCGCACGTGGTCCGGGTCGCCCGTCTGGGGAGGACATCAACCGTCCACCCCATTAAGCCGCGGTGTGGTTAATCCCCGCTAAAGGGACAGTTTGCGCGCGCGTTCCCGTGTTGGGACACAGCCTCAGGTGGCCCGATTCGGCGCGTCCCCGGGCGCCTCCGCCGAGGCCTCCATCGGCCCGTGCCGGCGCGCGACCAGCAGGCAGAGCAGGGCCACCGGCACGCCGATGAGCGACGTGCCGACGAAGAACCACGGGAACCCCGTCCACTCGATCACGAAGCCCGAGAACCCGGCGAGCAGGCTGCCGGGCAGGGCGCAGAGCGAGGTCAGCAGGGCGTACTGGCTCGCCGCGTGGGCGGTGGCCGAGAGCCGCGACATGTAGGTGATCAGCACGATCGACGCGAAGGCGTAGGCGAAGCCGTCGATCCCGACGGTGAGCGCGAAGGTCCAGAACGCCGCCCCGCCGTGGCCGCCGTGCCAGGCGAGATAGGCGAGGGCCAGGTGCGAGGCGGAGGCCGTCACGGTGCCGATCAGCAGGCTCGCCATCATGCCGATCCGCGGGATGATGGCGCTGGCGAGGAACGTCCCGCCGAGCGCGATCCAGAAGCCGAACAGCTTCGTCACCGTGGCGATGTCGGTGTTGGAGTAGCCGAGCGTCTTGAACAGCGGGATCGCCATGGCGTTCGAGACGTAGCCGGGCATCCGGAAGCCCGCGACCAGCGCCAGCACCGGCACGGCGAGCGGCCCGAGCCGGGCGAGGAGGTCGCGGATCGGCGCCCAGACGGTCTCGACGAATCCGCCGGTCGGTGGCGCCTCGGGGGCGGGGGGCTCGGGGGCCAGCAGCGCCGCGACCGTGCCGGGGGCCATGAGCGCGGCCATGCACAGGTAGGCGGCGCGCCAGCCGTACGCGTCGGACAGGTAGAGGGCGCCCGCCCCCGCCGCGAGATTGCCGATCCGGTAGCCGATCTCCGACCAGGACGACATCAGCGCCTGCTGCTCGGGCGGCGCGGCGGTGATGCGCCAGCCGTCGATCACCACGTCCTGGGTGGCGCCCGCGACGCCGAGCGCCAGGGAGAACGCCACCGTCCAGGCGAGCCAGTGCGCCGGGTCGCCGAAGGCGACGCCCGCGAGCGCCAGGGCGACGAGGATCTGCGTGGCGACGATCCAGCCGCGGCGCCGCCCGAGCCAGCGGCCGATGAGCGGGGCGTCGTGGCGGTCGAGGAAGGGGGCCCAGAGGAACTTGAGCTTGTAGGCGATGGTGAGCTCGCTCATCAGCCCGATCGTGGCGAGCGGCACCTTCGCCTGGACGAGCCAGGCCGACTGGGTCGCGTAGACGAGCAGGAACGGGATGCCCTGCGCGAAGCCGAGGCCGAGCACCGCGGCGACGCGCCGGTCGGTGAACAGGGGCGTGAGGAAGGCGCCCGGCGCGGCCTTCACCGGCTCGGGCGCGCCGGTGACCTGCGCCGGGTTTGCCATCCACGCGTCTCCTGACCGTCGTCACGAGAGAGCAGAGATGGGCCGGACGCGCAACGATCGCGCGACCGTGCCCACCGTCACGCCGCCTTCTTGCCCCGCTCGGCGATCTTCACGAGGCTGCGCAGCACCTCGGTGGCGGTCTTGAGCCGCGCCGGGACGGTATTCAGCTCGCGCACGAACACGACGCTCATGTCGGGCCGCACCTTCGCGAACGAGGCCTGCTCGGCCACGTAGGCCACGAGCCCCTGCGGGTTGGCGTAGGAGCGGTCGCGGAAATGGACCACCACGCCCTTCGGCCCCGCCTCGACCTTCTCGACGTTCGCCTTGAGGCAGAGGATCTTGATCGTGCCGATCTTGAGGAGCTGCTCCACCTCCGGCGGCAGCGGCCCGAACCGGTCGATCAGCTCGGCGCCGAAGCTCTCCATCTCGGCGTCGTCCTGGATGGTGGCGAGCCGCCGGTAGAGGGCGAGCCGCACCCCGAGATCCTCGACGTAATCCTCCGGGATCGTGACCGGTGCGCCGAGCGCGATGGTCGGCGACCACGCCTCCTCGGGCACGTCCTCGATGCCGGCCTTCAGCGCCGTCACCGCGTCCTCCAGCATCTGCTGGTAGAGCTCGTAGCCGACCTCCTTGATGTGGCCGGACTGCGCGTCGCCGAGCAGGTTGCCGGCGCCGCGGATGTCGAGGTCGTGGGAGGCGAGCTGGAAGCCCGCGCCCAGCGTGTCGAGGCTCTGGAGCACCTTGAGGCGCTGCTCGGCCTGGGCGGTGAGCTGGCGGTTCGCCGGCGTCGTGAACAGCGCGTAGGCGCGCGCCTTCGAGCGCCCGACGCGGCCGCGCAGCTGGTAGAGCTGGGCCAGCCCGAACATGTCGGCCCGGTGGACGATCAGCGTGTTGGCGGTGGGGATGTCGAGGCCCGATTCTACGATCGTGGTCGAGAGCAGCACGTCGAACTTGCCCTCGTAGAAGGCCGTCATCACGTCCTCGAGCTGGCCCGCCGCCATCTGGCCGTGGGCGACCGCGACCTTGATCTCGGGCATCTCGGCGTCGAGGAACTTCTTGACTTCCGCCAGATCCTCGATCCTGGGCACGACGTAGAAGGACTGGCCGCCGCGGTAGCGCTCGCGCAGCAGCGCCTCCCGGATGGTCAGGGGGTCGAACGGCGTCACGAAGGTGCGCACCACCAGCCGGTCGACCGGGGGTGTCGCGATGATCGACAGTTCCCGCACCCCCGTCATGGCGAGCTGGAGCGTGCGCGGGATCGGCGTCGCCGACAGCGTCAGCACGTGGACGTCGGCCTGGAGCGCCTTCAGCCGCTCCTTGTGGGCGACGCCGAAATGCTGCTCCTCGTCCACGATGATCAGGCCGAGATCCTTGAAGGCGATGTTCTTCGCCAAGAGCGCGTGCGTGCCGACCACGATGTCGACCGTCCCGGCGGCGAGCCCCGCCCGGGTCTGCTTCATCTCCGCCGCGGAGGCGAAGCGCGAGAGCTGCGCCACCTGGACCGGCAGGCCCTTGAAGCGCTCGGCGAAGGTCCGGAAGTGCTGGCGGGCGAGCAGGGTGGTCGGGACGATCACCGCCACCTGCTTGCCGGAGATCGCCGCCGCGAAGGCGGCGCGCAGCGCCACCTCGGTCTTGCCGAAGCCGACATCGCCGCAGACCAGCCGGTCCATCGGGCGGCCGGCATTGAG
Organism: Methylobacterium sp. 22177; assembly: GCF_052045615.1. NCBI lineage: Bacteria > Pseudomonadati > Pseudomonadota > Alphaproteobacteria > Hyphomicrobiales > Methylobacteriaceae > Methylobacterium > Methylobacterium sp. 22177. The sequence goes on from NZ_JBQEPK010000002.1 coordinate 354,561, forward strand.
GTCGTCCAGCACCGCGTCGATGGCGTTGGCCTGATCCTCGGTCTCCTCGAACGGGAAGCGGGCGGCGAACTCCCCGTAGAGCCCCTCGGGCGCCTGCAGCGCGGGGGCCTTGCGGACGAAGCGCTGGGCCGCGACCTTGATCAGCTCGCCCGCCATCTCGAGGATGCGGCGCTTCATCTTGGCCTTGCGGGCCTGCCACGCGCCGCCGCCGAGGCGGTCGAGGGCGACCTCGGAATCCTCCGAGCCGTAGCGGGTCAGGAGCTCGATGTTCTCCACCGGCAGGAGCAGCAGGCCGCCGGTATACTGCAGTTCCAGGCAGTCGTGCGGGGCGCCCGCGGCGTGGATCGTCTTGAGGCCGACGAAGCGGCCGATGCCGTGGTCGGCGTGGACCACGAGGTCGCCCGGCTGGAGCGCCTGCACCTCCAGGATCACGTCCTGGGGCCGCTTGGCCTTGCGCTTCTGGCGGACCAGCCGGTCGCCCAGGATGTCGCCCTCGGAGACGACGGCCAGCTCGCCCGCGGTGAAGCCCGCCTCCAGGCCCCAGACCGCCACCGCCGCGTCGGTGCCGCGCTTCAGCGCGTAGACGTCGGTGAGCCGGGTGATCGCCACGGGCTTCCTGAGGCCGTGGTCGGTGAGCACGCCGCAGAGCCGGTCGCGGGAGCCGTCGGACCAGGCTCCCAGGATCACGTGATGACCGGATCCCTGGAGATCGCGGATATGCGCCACCGCGGCGTCGAACACGCTGGCAGTCTCGTCGGCCCGCTCGGGGGCGAAGCTTCGTCCGGCCTTGGCGCCGCAATCGATCACGGCGCGCTCGGGCGATTCGGGCTGCGCGAAGGGCGTCAGCCGCGCCACGGTGGCGGTGGCGATCCGCTCCTTCAGCTCGTTCGGCGTCAGGTAGAGGGCGCGGGGCGGCAGGGGCTTGTAGGGGGCGACGCCGGGCTGCGGCGTCTTCATCGCGCCCTCGCGGGCCTGGTAATAGTCCTGGACGAGGCTGATCCGCTCGGCGGCGGCGTCCTCCACCTGCGGATCGAAGACCAGCGGCACGCCGCCGAGATAGTCGAACAGCGTGTCGAGGTGGTCGTAGAACAGCGGCATCCAGTGCTCGAGGCCGGCGTAGCGCCGCCCCTCGCTCACGGTCTCGTAGAGCCGGTCGTCCCGGGTCGCCGCGCCGAAGCTCTGGATGTAGTTCTGGCGGAAGCGCCGGATCGTCTCGGTGGTGAGCTGGACCTCGCTCATCGGCATCAGGTCGAGGGAGCGGAGCTGACCGGTGGTGCGCTGCGTCTCCGGGTCGAAGGCGCGGATCGATTCCAGCGTGTCGCCGAAGAAGTCGAGGCGGATCGGGGCCGGCAGGCCCGGGGGCGACAGGTCGAGGATGCCGCCGCGGACCGCGTACTCGCCGGTGTCGCGCACCGTCCCGGTGCGCAGGAAGCCGTTGGCCTCGACCCAGGCCACCACGTCGTCCATTGCCACGACGTTGCCGATCGCCGCCGAGAACGCCTCCTTGGCGATGTGGGCGCGGGGCGGGACCCGCTGCACCAGGGCGTTGACGGTGGTGCAGAGGATGCGCGGCCTGTCCTCGGCCGAGCGGGTGCGGGCGAGGCGGGCGAGCGCCGTCATCCGGGCGGCGGCGACGGCGGTGGTCGGCGAGACCCGGTCGTAGGGCTGGCAGTCCCAGGCCGGCAGGCTCATCACGTCCATCTCGGGCGCGACGAAGCCCAAAGCCGCCTGGAACGCGGCCGAGCGCCCGGAATCGCGCGCCACGTGCACCAGCACGGCCGGTGCGTCGACGGTGGGCGCCAGGGCACGGGCGAGGTCGGCGAGCGCCAGCGCGTCGAAGCCCTCCGGGGCGTTCGCCAGGACCGGGCTGTCGCCGCGCTTGAGGGCGTCGATCGCCCGGGCGAGCGCGGAGGATTTCGGCAGCGCGAAGCGCGCGACCGGCGGCTTGGCGGCGGGGGCGGGGGGCTTCGGCTGAGGCTTGGCCATCGGGTCTTTCGCGGGGAGGCCCGCCGGGCGCGTCAGGGGAGGAGGTCGGGTGGCGTTAGCCGATCGGGCCGCCGCGATAAAGCGTCCCGACGGAAGCGTCTGGGCGGCTGAGCCCACCCTATATGGTGGTTCTGGTACGGCGTGGAACGGCTGCCGTCTTCGCGAGCGTCGCGGAGCGATCCAGGGCAGCGCCACGGTTCCGAAGTCGCGCCACCCTGGGTCACCTCGCTCCGCTCGTGATGACGGAGCGGTCTGCAAGAGCCGACAGCTTCGATGGGATGCGATCGAGGCCTCCGGCCGGACCCGTCACGCGTCCGGCCCGACGATCTCCGCCAGCGCCGCCTCGACCCGGCCGCGGAAGAAATCCGCGTTGGGCATGTGCTCGGTCATCGCGGCGGCCCGGACCGTCGCCTGCCGCAGGATCTCGCCGCGCAGCGCCGGGTCGGAGCGCTCCATCATCTCCAGCATGATGCGCACCACGAGTTCGGTGGCGATCGACCGGGCCGGGTGGTCGTAATTGGGCTTCGGTTCGTCCATCTGGGTCTCTCAGGCGGTCCCTGTCACGAGTGGATCGGCGCGTCGTGCCGGTGGAACGCCCGCACGCGCTGCCAGACCGACGTGTCGTAGTTCGAGGGCGTCTCGACCTCGCCGGTCAGCCACTTGAACAGGTCCCGGTCCGGAACCTCGATCAGCGCCTCGAACTGGTCGAGCTCCGCCTCCGACAGGTCGCCGATCTCGGCGTCGGCGAAGCGGCCCATGATCAGGTCCATCTCGCGGATGCCCCGGTGCCAGGCGCGGTAGAGGAGGCGGCGGCGGCGCGGATCGAGGTCGGCGCTCGTGCGGGTGGTGCCGGACATGGATCTCGGACCTCGGCTCGAACATAGGGCAGTCGCTAGATAGGCCGCCCGCGGCGACGGATCCAGAACGGGGTCGCGACCGGGCGAGTTACAACCGGAGCGCGAGACGGCAAAAACAAATTGCCTCCGCCGGGCGGTCCGTTATCTCGGGCTGCAACGCCCCCGCGTGGGGCGGCGAGCGGGAGTCCAACGATGCCGAAGGCGATCCGGGTCTACGAATATGGCGGCCCCGAGGTGATGCGCTTCGAGGACGTGCCCCTGGCCGAGCCGGGCCCCGGGCAGATCCGGGTCAAGCAGGCCGCCATCGGCGTCAACTTCATCGACATCTACTTCCGCACCGGCGCCTACAAGTCCCCGCACATGCCCTACACCCCCGGCAAGGAGGGCGCCGGCACCGTCACGGCGGTGGGCGAGGGCGTCAGCCAGTTCAAGCCCGGCGACCGGGTCGCCTACGGTTCGGTGGCGGACGGCTGCTACGCCGAGGAGCCGGTGATCCCGGCCTCCGCGGCCGTGCCGATCCCGGACGGCGTCGACGAGAAGACCGCCGCCGCCATGATGCTCAAGGGCCTGACCGTCGAGTACCTGCTGCACCGGACCTACGCGGTGAAGCCCGGCGACACGATCCTCTGGCAGGCGGCCGCCGGCGGCGTCGGCCTGATCGCCTGCCAGTGGGCCAAGCACCTCGGCGCCACGGTGATCGGCACCGCCGGCAGCCCCGAGAAGGCGGAGCTCGCCAAGCGGAACGGCTGCGACCACGTCATCCTCTACCGCGAGGAGGACGTGGCCAAGCGCGTGCGCGAGATCACCGGCGGCAAGGGCGTGCCGGTGGTCTACGACGGCGTCGGCCAGGCGACCCTGATGGGCTCGCTGGACAGCCTCGCGCCGCTCGGCCTGCTGGCGAGCTTCGGCTCGGCCTCGGGGGCGATCACCGGGCTCGACCTCGGCCTGCTCGCCCCGCGCGGCTCGCTCTACGTGACGCGCCCGACGCTCGCGACCTTCTCGTCGAACCGCGCCACCCTGGAGGAGGCGGCCGCCCGCCTGTTCAAGGTGGTCGGCGACGGCGCGGTGAAGATCGCCGTCAACGCCACCTACCCGCTGGCCGAGGCGCAGCAGGTCCACCGCGACCTCGCGGGCCGGGAGACCACCGGCTCGATCGTGATGCTGCCCTGAGGCAGGCGACCATGACGCCCGGCAGCGCCGACCTGCTCCTCGTCGTCGACGTGCAGGTCGATTTCCTGCCGGGCGGGGCGCTCCCGGTCCCGGAAGGCGACGCGGTAGTCGGCCCGATCAACGACATCCAGCACCGCTTCCGGCACGTGGTGCTGATGCAGGACTGGCATCCGGCCGATCACGTCTCCTTCGCCGAGACCCATCCGGGGCGGGCCCCGTTCGAGACCGTGGCGCTGCCCTACGGGCCGCAGGTGCTGTGGCCGTGCCACTGCGTCCAGGGCAGCCCGGGCGCCGCCTTCGCGCCGGGTCTCGCCACCGACCGGGCGAGCCTCGTGGTGCGCAAGGGGCTCGATCCCCGGGTCGACAGCTACTCGGCCTTCCTGGAGGCCGACCGGTCGACCCGCACCGGGCTCGCCGGGGCGCTCAGGGAGCGCGGCATCACCCGCGTCGCCGTGTGCGGCCTCGCCACCGATTTCTGCGTCGCCTGGAGCGCGCTCGACGCCAGCGACGCGGGTTTCGAGGTCCTCGTGGTGGAGGATGCGGTGCGCGGGATCGACGTGGACGGGTCGCTCGCGCAGGCCTGGGCGCGCATGGAGGCGGCGGGGGTGCGCCGGATCCGGTCGGCGCAGATCGGCTGAGCGGGCTGACCGGCCCCGGGGGCGGGAGGCGAACCGCCGCACGCCGCGCGGGAGACCGGCCCCGCGCCGATGCGTTGGCCCGGCATCGGCGTCCGTCGGGATGCCAGTCAGGAGCCAGCATGTCAGGCAAGCACCCGAAGACCGACACGCCCACGGACGCCGACCTCAAGGGCAATCCCGGGATCGGCACCTCGAAGGGGATGAGCGGCGCCGACCCGGCGGATCTGCAGGCGGATTCGACCTTCGAGGGCGACGTCGACAACGAGACGAAGCTCGACGGCGGCGTCGACCCCGACCACCGGCCGCGCAAGAACGCGTGACAGCCTGAACGCGTGACGGATGCCCGGGCCGGCGCGGCCCGGGCGCTCCCCGTCAGCGGGCGCGGGCCGGCGGCTTCGGCCGCCGGGGTGCCGGGGCCGGGCCGGTCGCGAGCCCGGCGGACGGGCCGCCCGCCGGGACGTAGAGCTGGGCGGGGCTCGCGGAGTAGCCCCGGAGCTGCGCCGCGCTGGCGGCCCCGAAGGCGGCGGTGCCGTCGGCGCGGGCAGCGCCCGCCGGGACGGTCAGCAGGAGCGCGGCGGACAAAACCAGAGACGGGGCCGGGGAGGCGGGCTTCGACATGGAGCGGACCCTTCGGTTCGTGCGGGCCCCGGGCAATCCCGGTCCGCGCCGGACGGATCCCATGTGGGGCGGCCGCGCGGGCCCGGCGTGCGGGACCGCACCGCGATCCCGCGTCGCATCATCGCGGGATCGGCGCGGGCCCCGCGGCGGGAGCCCGTCACAGGGCCAGCCCGAGCTGGAGCGGCGCCTCGGGCGCGTCCTGCGCGAAGCCCGACAGCGACACCCCGATCAGCCGCGCGCTGCGCCGTAGGGGGAACAGGCCGGCCAGCAGGTCGAGGCCGATCCGCTCCAGCCCTGCCCGGTCGGCGACGGGGACGGGCAGCGACCGCGCCCGGGTGACCTGGGCGAAATCCGAGAACTTGAGCTTCAGGGTCACGGTCCGGGCGCGCATGCCCTTGGCGTCGGCCGCGGCCCAGACCTTGTCGAACAGCGGCGCCAGCCGGGCGGCCAGGACCTCGAAGGCGGCGGTGTCGTCCGAGAAGGTGGTCTCCGCGCCGATCGACTTGCGCACCCGGTGGGCGCGGACCGGCCGCCCGTCGATCCCGCGGGCGACCGCGTGGTAGTAGGCGCCCGCGGAGCCGAAGGTCTCGCGCAGGCGCTCCGGCGTCCAGGCGCGCAGGTCCGCCCCGGTCTCGATCCCGAGCCGCTTCATCTTCGCCTCGGTGACCGGGCCGACGCCGTGGAACCGGCCGATCGGCAGCGCGGCCACGAAGTCCGGCCCCATGGCGGGGGTGATGACGAACAGGGCGTTCGGCTTCCTGTGGTCGGACGCCACCTTGGCGAGGAACTTGTTGTACGAGACCCCGGCCGAGGCCACGAGCCCGGTGCGCTCCAGGATCTCGGCCCGGATCGCCTTCGCCACGGCCGTCGCGGTCGGGAGGCCCAGGAGATTCTCGGTGACGTCGAGATAGGCCTCGTCGAGGGCCACCGGCTCGATGACGGCCGTGTGCCGGGCGAAGACCGCGCGGATCTCCTCCGAGACCGCCCGGTAGACCTCGAAGCGCGGCTTCACGAACAGCAGGTCCGGGCACAGCCGCCGCGCGGTGGCCGACGGCATGGCCGAGCGGACGCCGAACCGGCGCGCCTCGTAGCTCGCCGCCGCCACCACGCCGCGCTCCCGCGAGCCGCCCACCGCCAGGGGTTTGCCGCGCAGGGACGGGTCGTCGCGCTGCTCCACGGAGGCGTAGAACGCGTCCATGTCGATGTGGATGATTTTTCGGAGCGCGACCTCCGGATCCATCGCCGCCTCGGAGATCCGCCGCTGGTTCCCACTCTGTTCTAAAGATCGCGGCGGCCCTGCGGGGTCAAGCTGCGCCGGGCGGGGCGTCAACAGGGATATCCCACCCACGCCCCCATCCCGAGGTGCGAGCGGAGCGAGCCTCGAAGGAGGGCTCCGGGGATCGCGCGGTCGGCTGGAGCCCTCCTCCGAGGCCTCCGCGGCGCTCGGCGCCTCAGGATGAGGGCACGGTTCGGATCGTCGCCACGGCGCGCCGCCTCAGGCGACGCTGCCGTAGAGGTCGTAGGCCTCGGCCCGGTCGATCTTCACGGTGACGATGTCGCCGACCCGCACCGGGCGCCGGAAGGCGGCGTGGACGGTGCCGTCGATCTCCGGCGCGTCGGCCTTGGACCGGCCCCGCGCGACCCCGCCCTCGACGGAATCGACGATGACCGGCAGCCGCTTGCCGACCTTGGCCCGCTGCAGCCGCAGCGCGATCCCGTTCTGCGTCTCCATGAACCGGCGCTTGCGCTCGGCCTTCACCGCCGGCGGCACGGGGTCGCCCAGCGCGTTGGCGGTGGCGCCCGCCACCGGCTCGTACTCGAAGCAGCCGACCCGATCGAGCTTGGCCTCCTGCAGCCAGGCCAGCAGTTCCTCGAACTCGGCCTCGGTCTCGCCGGGGAAGCCGACGATGAAGGTCGAGCGGATCGCGAGGTCCGGGCAGGTCTGCCGCCAGCTGCGGATCCGGTCGAGCTGGCGCTCCTGGTTGCCGGGGCGGCGCATGCGCTTGAGCACGGAGGGGCTCGCGTGCTGGAGCGGCATGTCGAGGTAGGGGAGCACCTTGCCCTCGGCCATCAGGGGGATGACCTCGTCCACGTGCGGGTAGGGGTAGACGTAGTGCAGCCGCACCCAGGCCCCGAGCTCGCCGAGCTCCCGGGTCAGGTCGTAGAACTTCGCGCGGACCTGCCGGTCGCGCCACGGGCTCTCACTGTAGCGGATATCGACGCCGTAGGCGCTGGTGTCCTGGCTGACGACCAGCAGCTCCTTCACGCCGGCCTTCACCAGTTTCTCCGCTTCCCGCAGCACGTCGGCGGCCGGGCGGCTGACGAGGTTCCCGCGCAGGGACGGGATGATGCAGAAGCTGCAGCGATTGCTGCACCCCTCCGAGATCTTCAGGTAGGCGTAGTGGCGCGGGGTGAGCTTGATCCCCTGCGGCGGCACGAGGTCGAGGAACGGGTCGTGGGCCGGCGGCACCGCCTCGTGGACGGCCGCCACCACCGACTCGTAGGCCTGGGGCCCGGTCACCGCCAGGAGGTCGGGGTACTTCTCGCGGATCTCCTCCGGCTGCGCGCCCATGCAGCCGGTGACGATCACCCGGCCGTTCTCCGCCATGGCCTCGCCGATCGCCGAGAGCGACTCCGCCTTGGCCGAGTCGAGGAAGCCGCAGGTGTTGACGATCACCACGTCGGCGCCGTCGTGCCGGCGGGCCAGCTCGTAGCCCTCGGCGCGAAGATGGGTGAGGATCCGCTCGGAATCGACCAGCGCCTTGGGGCAGCCCAGCGAGACGAACGAGATTTTCGGGGCGGCGCCGGGAGCGGGGCCGCGGGGGGCGGGCGTGGCGGTCATGGCATTCGGGTCGGACAGTCCGGCGGGGCGATCGGCCGCCCGGCGCGCGGGACCAGGAATTCGGGGTCGCGCTCCTATACAGGCTCCGGCGCCTCCGCGCGAGGCCGGCCGCCGCAGGGGTGACCAGCCCCGCGCGCGAGCCTGGGCCCGGACGCGGATCCTGTCATGACAGCAAAGCTTTGCGGCGGACTTCTCAGACCCCACATCAGGACGGGACAGCGCGGCCCTGCGCCCCGGACACGGCCCGCCCGCGCGAGGCGGCGGGGCCTGCGTGGAACTGCCGCTTCCCCCGCGGCATCGCCTGTGCGACGGCAGCGGACGACGCACAGCCCGAGGATAACGGCCCCGAACCCGGTCATGTGGACCCGAGAGATCCCCTTCATCGATCCCGTCGCGGCGGCGGCCCGGCTGCGCGCCCTGCCCGGGCTCGCCTTCCTCGACAGCGCCATGCGGCACGACCCGCTGGGGCGGCACTCGATCGTGGCCGCCGACCCGTTCGCGCGGTTCCGCTACCGCGACGGGCGCGCGACCCTCGACGGGCGACCGGTGGCGGGCGGCCCGATGGCGGCGCTCCGGGCCTGCCTCGAACCCTACCGGCTCGAGCCCGGGCCGGAACCGTTCCCCGGCGGGGCGATCGGGTACCTGGCCTACGACCTCGGCGCGGCGCTGGAGCGGGTGGCGGCGCCGGCCCGGCGGGCGGGGCTCACCGACGACATCGCGCTGAACCTCTACGACACGGCCCTGGTCGTCGACCACGCCGCCGGCACGGCCCGGCTGGTCGCCACGGGTTTCCCGGAGACCGCGCCGGACGCGCGGCGGGCCCGCGCGGAGGCGCGGCTCGCCGGCTTCGCCGACCTGCTCGGCGGCGCGGAGCCGCCGGTCCCGGCCGCAGCCCGGCCGGCCCAACCGCTCGCGTGGCGCTCGAACTTCGACCGCCAAAGCTATGAAGAGGCTGTCGAAAAAGTCCGCGCATACATCCGCGCCGGCGACATCTACCAGGCCAATATCGCCCAGCGCTTCGTCGCCGACCTGCCGGCCGGCTTCGACCCGTTCGCCCTCTACCGGCGGCTGCGCGAGACCAATCCGGCGACCTTCGGGGCCTACCTGGAACAGGAGGGCCTGACCGTGGCCTCGTCCTCGCCGGAGCGGTTCATCCGCCTCGACGGCCGGCACGTGGAGACGCGCCCGATCAAGGGCACCGCCCGCCGCCTCGACGACCCGGTGGCCGACCGGGCGGCGGCCGAGGCGCTGCAGGCCAGCGTCAAGGAGCGGGCCGAGAACGTCATGATCGTCGACCTGCTGCGCAACGACCTGTCGCGGGTCTGCGCGCCGGGCAGCGTCGCCGTGCCGACCCTGTGCGGGCTGGAGACCTACGCCAACGTCCACCATCTGGTGTCGGTGGTGACCGGAGACCTCCGCGACGGGCTCGACGCCCTCGACCTCCTGGAAGGGACCTTCCCGGGCGGCTCGATCACGGGCGCCCCGAAGATCCGCGCCATGGACATCATCACCGAGATCGAGGGCGACGCGCGGGAACTCTACTGCGGCGCCATCGGCCGGATCGGCTTCGACGGGGCGCTCGACACGTCGATCGCGATCCGCACCGTGTTCATGGACGCGCACCAGGCGGTCCTGCAGGCCGGGGGCGGGGTGACCCTGCTGTCGGAGCCGGGCCCGGAATACGACGAGACCCTGGCCAAGGCCGCCCGCGTCTTCGAGGCCTTCGCATGATCCTCGTCCTCGACAATTACGACTCGTTCGTCTTCAACGTCGTCCGCTACCTGGAGGAGCTCGGCGAGACGGTCCGGGTCGTGCGCAACGACGCGCTGGACGTCCCCGGCATCCGGGCGCTCGAACCGGAGGCCCTGGTGGTCTCGCCCGGGCCCTGCACCCCCGCGGAGGCCGGGATCTCCCTGCCGGCGATCCGGGAGCTGTCGGGCGCGGTGCCGATCCTCGGCGTCTGCCTCGGCCACCAGGCGATCGGCGCGGCCTTCGGCGGCACGGTCGCGCGGGCGCAGCGGCCCCTGCACGGGCAGATGACGCCGATCGACCACGCGGGCCAGCGCCTGTTCGCCGGGCTGCCGGCGCCGATGCCGGTGGGACGCTACCACTCGCTGGTGGTCACCCCCGGCCCCGACATGGCGCGGCACCTCTCGGTCGACGCCGTCTCGCAGGAGGGGGAGGTGATGGCGCTGTCGCACCGGACCCACCCGACCTACGGCATCCAGTTCCACCCGGAATCGGTCCTGACCGAGGGTGGCCACGCCCTGTTCGCCAATTTCCTGGGACTGGCCCGCGCGTGGCGGCAGAGACCGGAGGGGCGCCGCGATGCTGTGGCGTGACGGGGCGCTTCTCCCCGGGACGACCGCGCCGCTGGACCACACCGACCGCGGCCTGACGCTCGGCGACGGCCTGTTCGACACCGCGCTGGCGCTCGGCGGCCGCGTGGCCTTCGAGGACGCCCACATCGCCCGGCTCGTGGCCTCCGCCGACACGCTCGGGATCCCGGCCGACGCCGAGCGCATCCGTGGGGCCATGCGGGCGCTGGCCGGGCAGGGGGAGCGGCTCGCGATCCGCACCACCCTCACCCGCGGCTCCGGCCCGCGGGGACTGAAGCCGCCGGACGCCCCGAACCCGACGCTCTTCGCCACCGCGGCCGTGAGCACCAGGGCCGCGTCCTTCGCGCCCCTGCGCCTCTGGCCGACCGCCATCGCCCGCAACGACACCTCCCCCGCCAGCCGCCTGAAGACGCTGGGCTATGGCGACGCGGTGCTGGCCGCCCGGGAGGCCGCCGCCGCGGGCTGCGACGAGGCGCTGTTCCGCAACACGCGGGGGCGCGTCGCCTGCGCGGGCACCGGCAACCTGTTCGCCCTGCTCGGCACCACCCTGGTCACGCCGCCGCTCGGAGACGGCGTGCTCGCCGGCATCGTGCGGGCGGAGGTGCTGGGCCTCGCCGCCGGATGCGGGCTGCGGGCCGAGGAACGGTCGCTCGGCCTGCCCGATCTCCTCGGCGCAGAGGCCGTGTTCCTGACCAATTCCCTGCGGCTCCTGGCCCCCGTGACGGCCATCGGCGACACCGCCCTGGCCAGTGACGGCCACCCGGCGGTGGGCCGCCTCAAGGCGGCCTTGCGCGCCCGCGTCGCCCAATCCTGCGGCGTCACGGAGGACGCTGTCGCGTGACCGAGCAGGCGATCGAGACCGGGCGGCGCCGGCTGCGCTACGGGCTCGCGGCGCTCTACCTGTTCATCGGCGCGGTCCACCTCGTGGCGACCGACGCGATGCTGCCGCTGATGCCCGGCTGGGTGCCGCAGCCGCGACTCGTCATCCTGGCGACCGGCCTGTGCGAGATCGCCGGGGCGATCGGCCTCCTGACGGGCCGGTTCCGCCGGGCGGCCGCGATCGGCCTCGCCCTCTACGCGGTCTGCGTCTACCCGGCGAACCTCAAGCACGCCTTCGACCACGTCCACGTCGACGGCATCCCGGATTCCTGGTGGTATCACGGGCCGCGCCTCGCCTTTCAGCCGGTCTTCGTCTGGGCGGCGCTCTGGGCCGGCGGCCTGATCGACTGGCCGTTCGGCGGGGGCCGCGGATCCGGACAGGGCGCGGCCGGGACCTCCCGCGATCCGGCGCGGCCGCCGGCGGCTCCGGGACCGGACGCGCCGGCAACCATCCGGGAACCTTGATCACAGGATCCCGGGATCCCGGGATCATGGGAGGCTTTGATCTCAGGATCCTGGCCGCTCGACCGGCCGGCAGCCGCCGCGCGGGCCGGAAGACCGGTCCGCCCGGCCCCGACACGGGCGGACGACATGCCGAAGCGCCGCGACCCGGGCCGATCGACCCCGCCCCCGCCGGAGACCGTTCCGGACCGCGACGCCGTAGAGCGCGCCCTGGAAACGGTCCTCGACCGCCTGCGCCCGAAGCCGGGGGGCGCGCCGCGGGCCGGGCGGAAGCCGCGCCCGGACGGGGCGGGCCGCTGAGCCCCGAAAGGTTCCTCCACAGGGCGAAGATATCGTCCGGATACGGCCGGCCGGACCGGCGTTGCCCGGAGGACGCCGCCGAACACGGCGCGCGGCCCCCAGCGGAGACAGACCGAATGGCCAAGCAGAAGACGCTGCAGGACGCTTTCTACGAGACCCTGAAGGACGTCTACTACGCCGAGAAGCAGTCGGTGAAGGCGCTCAAGAAATCCGCCAAGGCGGCGGAGCACGACGAGCTGCGCCAGGCCTTCGAGACCCACGCCGAGGAGAGCGCCCAGCAGGTGGAGCGCCTGACGCAGGTCTTCGAGATCATCGGCAAGCCGGCCCGGGCCAAGACCTGCGAGGCGATGCAGGGCATCGTCTCGGAGATGGAGGAGGATCTCGACGATTTCGCCGACAGCCCGGCCGCCGACGCGGTGCTGGCCGCCTGCGCCCAGGCGGTGGAGCACTACGAGATCGCCCGCTACGGCACCCTGAAGACCTGGGCGGCCCAGCTCGGCTACGCGGACGCCGCCGAGCTCCTGGACGAGACCCTGCAGGAGGAGAAGCGGACCGACGCGCTGCTCTCGAAGATCGCCGCGTCGATCAACGCCGCGGGCGAGCCCGGCGGGGCGGAGCCGGATGCCGAGCCGTCGAGGGGCAGGGGGAAGAAGGCCGCCTGACCGCGCCCCGGCCGCGCGGGCGGGCCGGCGCCCCCGGGCGCCGGTTCGCCGCTGCCCGGGCCGGCGTCAGTTCGCCTTCTCGATGGCGCTCAGCGGCGTCCAGTAGCAGCGATCCTGCGTGTCCTTCAGGGCGAGGCAGCCGTAGCTCATCGTCCGGGACTCGAGCCGGACCTCCTCGCCGGGCTTGAACGAGCGGCACTCGCCGCTGGCGAGGCTGCCCTGCAGCAGCTGGCCGAACCCGGACTCGTCGCCCGCCATGACCAGCTTGAACAGGCGGTCCGTGACCTCCTGGCTGTGGCAGCCGAACCGCTCCTGGAGGACCGTCTCGGCCGCGGCGGGCCGGGGCAGGGCGGCGGTGACGGCGAGGGCGGCGAGGACGGGCAGGGCGAAGCGCATGCGCGGAACATATCCGCGCGCCGCGACGTGTCGAGCCCTCGGCGCGCGGGGGAACCGCGGAGGATCGCCGCGGCGATGTCCGGCCCCGGCCTCCGCCACCGTCAGCACGGCGGCGCTTGGCTGAAGACGGACGTGCCCGGCACGGGCGGCCGCCCGGCCCACGCGCCGTCGCGATAGCGCCGCTTCGCCGCGTACATCTGGGAATCCGCGCGGGACACGGCGGCCTTCAGGCCCCCGTCGCCGCGCCAGGTGGCCGAGCCGAGGGCGGCGCTGATGACGGCCGCGCCGGGCCGGTTCTCGCCGTCGATCCCGTCGAGGATCCGCCGGGCCAGCGCGGCGGCGTCCGCGGCGTCGAGGCCCGGCAGCAGGATCACGAACTCGTCGCCGCCGATCCGGGCCGGGCGGGCCGCGACGGGGCTGTGGCGCTCCAGGATGGCCCCGAACCGGCGGATCACGTCGTCGCCGGCATCGTGGCCCCGGTCGTCGTTGGTCGCCTTGAGGTCGTTCAGGTCCGCGACGATCACGGAGGTCGGCACGGTCCGGCCCGCCTCCAGCCGGTCGAGCGCGGCCGCGTAGCCCAGGCGGTTGAGCAGGCCGGTCAGCGGATCGGTCAGGCTCAGGACCGCGAGGCGCGCCTCGGAGCGCTTGTTGTCGCCGATATCCGTGAGGGCGATCTGGACGAGGCGCCGCCCGCCGCCGGCCTCCGGGACCGGCGAGCGCTGCATCTTGAGGTGCAGGTCGCGCCCGTCGCGGCTGCGCGCCGCGATGTCCCGGCTGCGCGGCGCCGCGCCGTCCCAGAGCTCGGCCAGCTCCTCCCGGAAGAGCTGCAGCGGCGCCTCGTCGAGGCCGCTGCCGAGACCGCTGCCGAGACCGCCGCCGAGACCGCCGCCGAGACCGCCATCCAGGTGACGCGCGAGGGCGTCGCAGGTGTCGACGCCGAACAGCGCCAGGGCGGGGCGGTTCGCGTCGACGATCCGGCGGGAGGCCTCGGCCTCGGCGAGCCAGCCCGGATGGGCCGCCAGGTGGCCGGCGAGATCCGTGATCCCGTCGGCCCGCAGCGCCGCCAGCCGGGCGGCGACCCCCGTCTCGTCGCGGATCAGGGTCGGGACCGGCGCGTGCTGGAACAGGGTTCCGGTGCGCCGGTCCGCGTCGCGCTCCCGCCGCAGCGCCTCGCGCCGCGTGATGTCCTCGACCGAGATCAGGTAGCGGGTCCAGCCGGCCTCGTGCCCCGGCAGCATCTGCCCCGCGTAGCTGACGTCGATGACGCGCCCCGAGACGGTGCGGTTCCGCGTGACGAGGCGGACCTGGGTCGCCCCGGCCCAGAGCTGGCACAGCACCTCGATCAGCGCCTCCGCGCGCGGATCGTCGAAGATCGCCGGGATGTGGGCGAACAGCTCGGCCTCGTCCCGCGCGTCGTAAATCGCGAGCGTGCTGCGGTTGACCCGCACGATCCGGATCAGGCTCTGGCAGGTCCGCAGGTGCCCGGGATCGCGCAGCCAGGCGCGGAGGTCGACCATGCCGGCCTCCCGCCACGCGTCGAGACGGGCCTTCAGCGCGCCGAGGTCCTGCAACCAGAGGGAAACGGGCGCGAGCTCGAACAGCTGCGCCTCGAGCATCTCGGTCTGTCCCGGGGTCTGCGGCATGGAACGGCGAAGCTTGGGCGGTCGTCTCGACGGATAGGGTCGCGCCGTCCTAGCCCCTTTACCTTGACGAATGGTGCTCGTCCCGACGCTCGACCGGACGCGTGCGGCGGCCGGCCTGCCGGCCTCGAGCCCTCGCCACGGCGCGCGATCCCGACCCGCGGGCCTCCGGAGCGCCCGCGCGCGGTCGGGACGGGGCCTCGATCCGCTACGGCCCGCCCGCCGCCTCGTCGCGCTTGGCGGCCTGCCACGCCGCCTCCATGGCGGCGAGGTCGGAGCGGCCGAGGGCGCCTCCGGCGGCCGCGAGATGCCGCGCCATGGCGGCGAAGCGGCGCTCGAACTTGGCGGTGCCGTCGCGCAGGGCGGTCTCCGGGTCGATCCCGGCGTGCCGCGCGAGGTTCGCCACCGAGAACAGCAGGTCGCCGATCTCCTCCGACACGGCCTCCGGGTCGCCCGCCGCCAGGGCCTCGGCGACCTCGTCGGTCTCCTCGCGGACCTTGGCGACGACCTGGGCGGCGTCGTCCCAGTCGAAGCCGTGGGCGGCCGCCCGCCGGGAGATCTTCTCCGCCCGGGCGAGGGCCGGCAGCGCCCGCGCGACGCCGCCGAGCGGGTCCGGCACCGGATCCGGGCTATCGGCCCCCCGCTCCGCCTGCCGGGCCGCCCGTTCCTGCGCCTTGATCGCCGCCCACTGCGCCTCGACCGCCGCGGGGTCGCGCCGGGGCGAGCCGGCGGGCAGGGGCGCGCCGTCCGGGGTGAAGACGTGGGGGTGGCGCCGGACCAGCTTGTCGCCGATGGCGCGGGCCACGTCGTCGAACGCGAAGGCGCCCTGCTCCTCGGCCATGCGGGCGTGGAACACCACTTGGAGGAGCAGGTCGCCGAGCTCGTCGCGCAGGTCGCGGAGATCGCCCCGCGCCACCGCGTCGGCGACCTCGTAGGCCTCCTCGATCGTGTAGGGCACGATGGTGGCGAAGCTCTGCGCCACGTCCCAGGGGCAGCCGGCGACGGGATCGCGCAGGCTCGCCATCAGCCGCAGGAGCCGGCCCAGGGGCGCCTCCGCGGGGGGATCGTCGTCCCGCACCCCGTTCGCCCCGGACCGGCCCGCGTCGCGTGTCTCGCTCATGGCGACGGCGTTAGAGCATGGCGCGGCGCAGGGAAATCCGTCCCGGGGGCCGCCGGGGCTCAGACCCGGCGGGGGTCGCGCTCGCGCACCTGCTCGGCCTGCAGACCGTTCAGGTAGCCGGTCAGGCGGCCGCTGACCGCCGGATCGGCGCACTGCACCCAGAGGGGCGCCGGGAGCGCGCGGACGGGCAGGCGCAGCAGGAAGGCCTCGGCCGAGAGGGCCGCCTCCCGCTCGGAGGCGGCCGCCAGCAGGCGCGCGCCCGCCCGCGTGCCGATCAGGATCGCGATCGTGCTCATGGCAGCTCTCCCGGCAGCTCTCTCGGCACCTCTCCGGGCCGCGCCCGTGCGGGACAACGGCGCGCGGGTCGCGGGCGTTGCACGGCGCGCCAATCTGCGCGGCCGCCGGCATGGCCGCCAGCGCGGCCCTCAGCTCGTCGGCCGGACGCAGAGCGGCTCCCGGGCCAGCGCCAGGGTGAACGACCACAGGATCCGGCCGACGGAATCCGTCAGCACCGCCCCGGTCAGGAGCATGTTGGCGGCGGTGCGGCACAGGTCGCGGGCGTTGCGGATCGCCGTCTCCGCGTCGTCCGCCTCCAGGCAGTCGCTGGCGAAGGCGAGGCCGCAGCGGCCGTCCGCGTGCTCGAGGGTGCGTCGGAGGTGATAGGCCGGCATCGCTTGGACCACCGCGAGGCGAATCACCGGCCGCCCGCGGCGCGGGCGGGAGCCGGCGCGCGAGGCTAGCGCCGCCGCGCGCCGGCGCGACTGATCCAGATCAAGTCGACGCGCATTCGCCGCCGCCCCGCCCCGGCCCGGTGTCGCAGGCTGTCGCAGGGTACGCCCGGCGCCGCCGGCCGCTGCGGGAGGTCCGCGCGAGGCCGTGCCGGGTCTTGTTCCAGCGCAGCGGCGCGCGGACCAGCTCGATCAGCGCCAGCCACGCGGCCAGGCTGACCAGCAGGAAGTAGACCGGCATCCACGGGACCGACCGGGCGAGATCCCCCCAGCCGCGGCGGGCGCAGCCGACGAGGGCGGGCAGGACCAGGGCGGCGAGCCCCGTCCCGAACAGCGTGATGGCGAGCCCCGTGGAGAGGTTGTCCAGGAAGACGGGGGCGGCCGGGATCTCCAGGACCAGGAAGGACCACGCCGCCGCGGCGAGGCAGACCGGGTAGGCGAGCGCCGAGACCACCGTCCCGGGAACCAGGGCGGCGGCGCAGAGCGTCTCCAGGCCGCCGAGCCTGCGGGCGTTGGCGAGGGGGCGCCGCCCGTGGGTGAGGCTCGTCTGGACCAGGCCCTTCAGCCAGCGGGTGCGCTGGCCGAGCCAGGGCCCGAGGCGGGCCGGCGCCTCCTCGAAGGTGGGGCTGGGCAGGTCGCCGACCGTGTAGCCCGCCAGCGCGAGGCGCAGGCCGAGATCCGCGTCCTCGGTGACGTTGTGGGCGTCCCAGCCGTGCAGCGCCCGCACCACGTGGGTGCGCAGGTGCATCGAGGTGCCGCCCAGCGGGACCGGCAGGCCGCAGCGGGCGAAGGCCGGGTTCAGCACGTCGAACAGCCCGGCATATTCCAGGGCGAAGGCGCGGGCGAGGCGCGAATCGCCGGCATTGTCGATCACGAGCCGCCCCTGGAGGCAGGCGGTGCGCGCGGGCAGGCGCGCGAACAGGGCGGCCGCCAGCCGCAGCTGCCCGGGATCGGGCACGTCCTCGGCGTCGTAGACCGTGAGCAGGGCGCCGCGGGCCAGCGGCAGGGCGGCGTTGAGCGCCCGCGGCTTGGTGCGCGGGCCGCCCGGCGGCACCGTGATCACCTCGAACCGGGCCGGGAGGGTGTCGCGGGGGAGGGCCGCGGCGGTCTCCGCGTCGTCCGCCTCGAGCAGCAGCTTGATGTCGAGCTTGGCGGCCGGATAGTCGAGGGCGGAGAGCGCCCTGAGCAGGTCCGGCACCACCGCCGCCTCGCGGTGGAGGGGGACGAGGACCGTGTAGACCGGCAGGTCGGCCTCGGCGAGGGGCGCGACCGCCTCCGCGGCCACCGGGGCCGCGATGGCGAGGGCCGCGATCCGCAGGGTCGCCATGGCCAGGAACAGGACCTGCCCGGCCGTCATCGCCGCGCGCGCCAGCGGGGCCGGCAGCGCCGCGCACAGGCAGAGCGCGGCGGCGGCGGCGAGGGCGAGGACCAGCAGCCAGCGGAGGGCCGGCTCGGGGGCGGCCGCCCGCTCGGGGCTGTGCCGCCGCAGGTCGTGCGCCGCGTGATCGGCCACCTGCCCGGGCACGGACGCGAACACGGCCTCGCGCAGGCGGGTGGGGCTGGTGATCGCCGGGACGGCGGCGCGGCCGGGTACGCGGCCGGGTACGCGGCCGGCCGCGTCGAGGAGGTCCGCGATCGCCCGCCCGCGGGGCGCCAGCACCCAGGGCGCCACCGCGCCCGGCGCCAGCGGCGCGAGGCCGGCCACGAGGCTGTCGGGGAAGCGCAGGCCCAGGCCGAACGGGATCGGGCCGTCGAGGAAGGGGGCGCCGAGCGCCCGGGCCAGGGCCGCGTAGTAGGCCGATTCGGCGATCAGGCCGGCATTCATCAGCGCGGTCGCCGCGTCGGTCCCGGCCGCGGCCGCCGCGGCGGCCGCCCGGACCAGCAGCCGCCCGTCGACGCCCTCGGCCAGCAGGAAGGCGATCTCCGGCGGCAGGGCCTCCGGCCCCGCGGGCGGGCGCTGGAACGACACGCCGCGCGCTCCCCCGGTGGCCCCAGGACGTGGTAGAGGAGGGGGGTGAGCCAGTCCCCGCCCCCGCGCTCCGAGAGGAGCACCACCCCGTCCCGGTCGTCAAGAGACGATAGGACAGCCATCCCATCCCGGATCGCGGCGGCCGCGGTCGCGGCACTCCTCGCGGGGCCGGCCGGCGCCGCGGCGCCCCCGGCCGCGCCCGCCCCTGCAGCTGCCCCTGCCACCGCCGGGGCCGCGGGCGGGACCGCGACCCCCGCCGTCGCGGTCCCGGATTTCTGGAACCCGCGCAGCCGGGGCGAGCGGATCGAGGCGCCGCAGACCGGGCGGGCGGTCCGCTTCCTCACGGACGACGAGTTCCCGCCGCTGCACTTCGCCGGCCCCGACGGCAACCCGACGGGCTTCGTGGTCGAACTCGCCCGGGCCGTCTGCGAGAAGCTGACGATCACCTGCACGGTGCAGGCGCGCCGCTTCGACACCCTGCTCGACGCCCTCGACGGCAAGCAGGGCGACGTGGTCGCGGCCGCCATCCCGCTGACCGCGCCCCTGCGGTCGAAATTCCTGGCGACGCGGCCGTATTTCCGCTGGCCGGCGCGCTTCGCGGCCCGGACCGACAAGGGCCTGCCGGTCCCCTCGGCGGCGGCGCTCGCCGGCCGCAGCGTCGGGGTCATCGCCGGCAGCGCCCACGCGGCCTACCTGAAGGCGTTCTTCCCCAAGGCCGTGCCCAAGGACTTCACAGACCTCACGGCGGCCGAGAGCGCGCTCAAGCGCGGCGAGATCGACTACCTGTTCGCCGACGGCCTGAACCTCGCCCTCTATGTCGGCGGCCAGGACGCGGAGAATTGCTGCGCGCTGACCGGCGGCGACTACCTGGAGAACCGCTATTTCGGGGAGGGGATCGGCCTGATCACCCGCCAGGAGGACGCGGCCCTGTCCCGGGCGCTGGACGACGCGCTCCAGCGGGTCTGGGACGACGGCAAGTACACCGAGCTGTATCTGCGGTTCTTCCCGGTGAGCCCCTTCTGAGGGCTTTTATCGCGCGCGGGGATCCTGCCCGCCGGGCTTCGGCTGCCGGACGGCACCATGACGGACCTGCTCGGGAAGGCCGCGGGCGGCGCGCGGCCTGTCCCCGGACCTTCAGGAGAGATCGCCCGCCTCATGCTGGCCTCGGTGGGCGATGAGGGCTCGATTTACCGTTCCACCCCGGAGGCGGCGGCGGATCAGGACGAAGCCGACGCCGAGGAGGCTCGCGGCGAGTCTGCACCGATGCGGAGGTGGATGCCGTCCGGGCGCGGTATGGGCTCCGAGAGCCTGTCTGACTCACGACCTCCCATCCTCGCCCTCATCCCGAGACGCCGCGCGGCGGCCTCGGAGGAGAGCTCCGGCCAGCGCAGCGGAGGGCTCCTCGGGATGAGGGCGAGGATGGGCGATCCGGAATTCGGGCCTCGGCCCGGCCCGATCAGGAAGCCGAGCGGATTAGGCGTGCGCCTGCCGAGCCGGGACCAGGTGCGCGGTCACAGGCCTCGCGCGCGGGCCGGCGATGGAACCCCGCAATGCACCGCCGGGCGTTCCGCTCCGATGCGAACCGCTCTAGGGTGCGCGCGCCCTACCCGCGTTCAGCCCCGAAGATCACCCCCGACGACATGCCCGCCGCTCCGCCTGCCCTGACCCTCGACGCCGACATCATCGAGGCCGCCGCCAACGCCGCCGCCTGGCCCTTCGAGGAGGCGCGCAAGCTCGTGGCCCGGCTGGAGAAATCCGGCAAGACCGAGATCCTGTTCGAGACCGGCTACGGCCCCTCGGGCCTGCCGCATATCGGCACGTTTGGCGAGGTCGCCCGGACCTCCATGGTGCGCCACGCCTTCCGGGTGCTCACCCGGGACGCGGTGCCGACCCGGCTGATCGCCTTCTCGGACGACATGGACGGGCTGCGCAAGGTTCCCGACAACGTCCCGAACCGGGAGATGCTGGCCGCGCACCTCAACCAGCCGCTCACCCGCGTGCCGGACCCGTTCGGGACCCATGACAGCTTCGGGGCGCACAACAACGCCGAGCTGCGCCGCTTCCTCGACGCGTTCGGGTTCGCCTACGAGTTCCGCTCGGCGACCGAGTGCTACCGCTCGGGCGTGTTCGACGCGACGCTGCTGCGCGTGCTGGAGCGCTACGACGCCGTGATGGAGATCATGCTGCCGTCGCTGCGGGCCGAGCGCTCGGCGAGCTACTCGCCGTTCCTGCCGCTCCACCCGGTCACCGGCCACGTGATGCAGGTGCCGATCGACGAGGTGAAGGCACAGAGCGGCACGATCGTGTGGCGCGATCCCGCCACGGGCGAGCGCTACGAGACCCCGGTGACCGGCGGCCACGCCAAGCTGCAGTGGAAGCCCGACTGGGCGATGCGCTGGGTGGCGCTCGGCGTCGATTACGAGATGGCCGGCAAGGACCTGATCGACTCGGTCAAGCTCTCCGCCAAGATCGCCCGGGCGCTCGGCGGCGAGCCGCCGGAGGGCTTCAATTACGAGCTGTTCCTGGACGAGAAGGGCCAGAAGATCTCGAAGTCGAAGGGCAACGGCCTGACGATCGACGCGTGGCTCACCTACGGCACGCCGGAATCGCTGGCCCTGTTCATGTACAACAAGCCGCGCGAGGCCAAGCGCCTGTTCTTCGACGTGATCCCCCGGCACGTCGACGAGTATATCGGCTTCCTCGACCGCTACGCCGGCCAGGACGCGAAGCTGCGCCTCGGCAACCCGGTCTGGCACCTCCACGCCGGCAACCCGCCGGAGCCCGAGCGGGTCGAGGGCGCGAGCCTGACCTTCGCGATGCTGCTCAACCTCGCGGCGGTCGCCAACACCGAGGATCCGGCGGTGCTGTGGGGCTTCATCCGCCGCTACGCGCCGCGGACCGGTCCGGAGACCCATCCGGGCCTCGACCGGCTGGTGAAGCACGCGCTGAAGTACTTCTCGGACTTCGTGCGGCCGGCCAAGACCTACCGGGCGCCGACGCCCGAGGAGCGGGCGGCCCTGGAGGACCTCGCGGAGACCCTCACGGAACATGCCGGCTCCACCGATCCGGAGGCGCTGCAGGCGGCGGTCTACGAGGTCGGCCGGCGCCACTTCCCCGACACGTCCGGCAAGGCCAAGAGCCCGGACGGGCGGCCCGGCGTGTCGCAGGCGTGGTTCACGAGCCTCTACAACGTGCTGTTCGGCGAGGCGCGCGGACCCCGGTTCGGCTCCTTCGTGGCCCTCTACGGCGTCGACGAGACCCGCGGCCTGATCGCCGCGGCCCTGTCGGGGGCGCTCGTGGCCGAGCACGCAGCCTTCGCGGCCGGCAAGGCGGCCCCGGTCGCGTGAGGGCGCGATGATCGTCGACGATCTCGCCGCCCTGGAGGCGATCTACAGCGCGCCCCTGGCGCCCGCCTCCACGGTGAAGGTGGCGGCCGCGATCACGCCGGACTACGCGGCGCTGATCGCGGCCTCGCCCTTCGCGGTGCTGGCGACCGCCGGCCCCGAGGGGCTCGATTGCAGCCCGCGCGGGGACCAGCCGGGCTTCGTGCGGGTCGCCGACCCGCGCACGCTGATCCTGCCGGACCGGCGCGGCAACAACCGGATCGACTCGCTGCGCAACATCGTGCGCGATCCCCGGGTCGCGCTGCTGTTCCTGATCCCCGGTTCGGGCACGACGCTGCGGGTGAACGGGCGGGCGGTGATCTCGGCCGACCCGGATCTCCTCGCGTCCTTCAGCGTGGACGGCCACGCGCCGCGCACCGCGATCGTGATCACTGTGGAGGAGATCTACTTCCAGTGCGCGCGGGCGATCATCCGGGCGAAGCTGTGGGATCCGGACACCCGCGTCGACCCGGAGAGCCTGCCGACGCCGGGGGCGATCCTGGCGGCGCTCACCGCGGGCGCGGTCGGCGGTGCGCGCTACGACGCGGACTGGCCGGAGCGGGCGGCCAAGACGATGTGGTGAGGGCCGGCATCCGCGACACGCCGCGATCGTTGCCGGTGCGCCTCCGCGAAGCCATCCCGCAGCGCCACGTCCGCCGATGTCGCGCCGCGCCAAGTCGCCCCGCTCCGCTCGCGAGGACGGAGCGTCCCCTCACCCCACCAGCGCGAGATCCTGCGTCTCGGTGTCGGGGATGACGTCGACCTCGACCTTGAGGCGCTGCTTGCCCGAGCCGCTGACGATGCCGTCGACCGGCGCCACGTCGCCGTAGTCGCGGCCGCGGGCCACCACGATGTGGTCGTCCCGCACCGCGACGCCGTTGGTCGGGTCGAGGCCGAGCCAGCCCGCGCCGCACCAGACCGCCACCCAGGCGTGGCTCGCATCCGCCCCGCGCAGGCGCGGCCGGCCCGGCGGCGGCACGGTGCGCAGGTAGCCGCTGACGTAGGCCGCCGGCAGGCCCATCCCGCGCAGGGCGGCGATCATCACGTGGGCGAAGTCCTGGCAGACCCCGGCCCGGAGCGCGAAGGATTCGGCGAGCGGCGTGGAGACGGTGGTCGCCTTGGAATCGAAGCGGAAGTCCCGGCCGATCCGCAGCATCAGGTCGTGGGCCGCCCCGTAGGCGCTGCGCCCGGCGGCGAAGCTCGGCCGGGCGTAGTCGGTGATCGCGGGCAGCAGCGGCACCCGGGTGCTCGGGAACAGGAAGTGCACCGGCGCCCGGCCGCCGAGGTCGCGCCCGGCCAGAACGGCGTCGCGGACCCGCTCCCAGGGCATCCCGGATTCCGGCGGCGGCGGGGCCGGGCGCTCGACCCGCACGGTGGAGAGCGCCTCGACGCTGAAGGCGGTGTGCGGCGTCTCCAGGGTGATCGCCACCGCGTCGATCCCGAGATAGTCGCGCCGCATCACCGCGCGGGCGGGGCTCGGGTCGATCGTGACGGCGCTCGCCAGCACGCTCTGGCCCTCGCAATCCTGCGGCTTGAGCCGCAGGGTGCAGCGGGCGAAGTGCACCGGCCGGCCGTAGCGGTAGGCGGTGCGGTGGCGCAGCGTGTAGATCACGCGAGCCCCGTCAGCTTCTCGGGGCGCAGCGCGTTCGGCCCGGTGGGGAAGTAGCGGGCCGCGATGCCGTCGGCGAGGCGCTCCAGGTCGGTCGCGAGGGCGGTGAGGCGCACGGCGTCGAAATCCGCGGCCTCGCCGCTGCGCAGCTCCGCCAGGATCCGGGTGGCGAGCCGGCACTGCGGTTCGGGGATCCCGTCCGCGGCGAGCGCCGGCAGGTCGGCGAGGTGCCGGGTGATCGCCTCGGCCTGGAAGGCGATCGAGCGCGGGTTGTAGGGGTCGAGCAGCACCATGTCGCGGACCGGGTCGAGGGCCGCCCCCTGCAGGTAGCGCCGCCCGTAGCTGATCTGCGAGTCGCACAGGGACAGCATCACCCCGAGGCAGCCGGGAGTCGCCTCGTCGTTGGCGAAGGCCAGCGCGAAGGCGCCGGTGTTGATCGCCCGCTCGATCCGCCGGCCGAGCTCGATGAAGTGCCAGCCCTCGGCCCGGCTCATGTTCTCGTGGGTGAGGCCGGCGAGCGCCGCGAGCTGGCTCAGCGCCCGCTCGGCGCGGCCCGCGAGCTGCGACTCGGTGAAGGCCCGCTCGGGGTCGAGGGACAGGAACTCGTTC
Source organism: Methylobacterium sp. 22177 (assembly GCF_052045615.1). NCBI lineage: Bacteria > Pseudomonadati > Pseudomonadota > Alphaproteobacteria > Hyphomicrobiales > Methylobacteriaceae > Methylobacterium > Methylobacterium sp. 22177. The sequence goes on from NZ_JBQEPK010000002.1 coordinate 378,768, forward strand.
AGGTCGGCCAGGACCCGCCACGCCTCGCCGGAGAGGCGGGCGCGGAGCGCGGCGGCGTTGCGGCGGGCCGCGAGGATGTGGGACCGGGCCGAGCCCGACCGGTCGCGCCCGGAGAGCGCCTCCTGGGCGAGGCGGGCGGTGGGCAGGTCGGCGGCACTGACGGCGCCCCACTCGTGCAGCAGGGCCCGGAGCGCCAGGGCCGCCGGCGTGTCGAGGGCGCCCGAGATGTCGGTCCCGACCGCGTCGCCGACGCTGCGCAGGTGGGCGAGCACCAGCCGGATCACCGCCTCGCCGCGCTCCAGGTAGCGGCCGAGCCAGAACAGGCCGTCGGCGGCCCGGGCGGGGAGGTGGCCGCCGACCCGCCGCACCCGCGGGGCCGCCTGCGTGCCGATCAGGGGCGCGGCGACCGGCTCCTCGGACAGGACCCAGACGTCGGCGGAGCGGATGCCGAGCCGCAGCTCGATCGGGTCGACGTCCTCGCGCTCCGAGACCCGGCAGAAGCCGCCGGGCATGACCTGCCAGCCGAGCGGCGTGCGCGCGGCGAAGACGCGGACCACGAAGGGGCGGGGCGTCAGGAACAGGCCGTCCGGGCCGCGCTCCCAGCCCGGCATGGTCGAGAGCGGCGCCGCCTCCTGGGCGACGTAGTCGAAGGGCCGGTCGCGCAGGGCCGCCACGACCCGCTCCCGCTCCGCCGCCAGGACCGGGCCGGCCAGGATCGCGTCGCGCCCCGCCCCGCGCTGGGGCGTGGCGGCCGGGCGCAGGGTCAGGCTGTCGAGGTTGGCCCGCGCGTGCGCCAGGCCCTCGAGGTCGCCGCACCACCACGTGCGCGGGTGGCCGAGCCGCAGGGGCTCGCCCAGCACCCGGCGGGCGATGCCGTCGAGATAGGGCGCGAGCGCGGCCGACTCGACGAGCCCCGCGCCCGGCATGTTGGCCATCACCAGGGAGCCGTTGCGCAGGGCGTCCAGGATGCCGGGCACGCCGAGCCGCGAGGCCGGGTTCAGCTCCAGCGGGTCGAGGAAGTCGGCGTCGATCCGCCGCCACAGGGCGTCGGCGCGCTTCAGGCCCGAGACGGTGCGCACGTGCAGGCGCCCGTCCCGCATGACGAGGTCGTCGCCCTCCACCAGCATCAGGCCGAGATAGCGGGCCAGCGCCGCCTGCTCGACGTAGGTGCTGCTGTACGGGCCGGAGGTCAGCAGGCAGATCCGCGGGTCCGAGCGCTCGGCACCGAGCGCCAGGCCGTCGCGGAACGCCTGGAAGAAGGCCGGCAGGCGCTCGACGTGGAGGTCCTGGAAGAAGTCCGGGAAGGTCCGGGCGAGGACCATGCGGTTCTCCAGCGCCCAGCCGAGGCCCGAGGGCGCCTGCGTCCGGTCGGCGAGCACCTGCCAGCGCCCGTCCGGTCCCCGGCCGAGATCGGCGGCGTAGAGCTTGAGGTAGTGGCCGCCGGGGGGCGCGACCCCGTGGAGCGGGTGCAGGAACTCGGGCGTCCCGGCGACGATCGCGGCGGGCAGGAGCCCCTCGGCCACGAGCCGCCCCTCCCCGTAGGCGTCCGCGAGGATCGCCTCCATCAGCTCCGCGCGCTGGACGATCCCGGCGCTGAGCGCCGCCCATTCCGGTCCCTCGATCACGAGGGGCAGGCAGCCCAGCGGCCAGGGGTGCTCGCGCTGGTCGCCGGCGATGCGGAACGAGATGCCCGCGTCCCGGATGTGCCGCTCCGCCGCGACGAAGCGGGCCATGATCTCCGGCTCGGTGAGCCCGCCGAGGCGGTCGAGCAGGCGCGGCCACGCCCCGCGGGGCGAACCGTCGGGGCCCAGGAACTCGTCCGGCCGGCCGGGGGCGGGGCGGTAGCCCGCGCACCAGCGGGCGACGCGCTCCCGCGCGCCCTCCGGCCGCTCGGCCCGGCCGCGGCTGCCCGCGAGCGCCGCCTCCATCACGGATCCCCGGTCATTGCGGGGCCGGCGTCCGCAGGTCGAGGGTCAGCGGGAACTCGGCGCTCGATTCCGGGCGGGGCATCTCCACCCGACCCGGCGTGTGGCCGTTCGGCTGGAACCGGGCGAGGCGCCGGCCCTCCGCCTCGTAGGCGTTGACCGGATGGGTCTCGTAGTTGCGCCCGCCCGGATGGGCGACGTGGTAGCGGCAGCCGCCGAGGGAGCGCCCGCTCCAGGCGTCGAGGATGTCGAAGGTCAGCGGCGAGTGGGCCGGGATGGTCGGGTGCAGGGAGGAGGCCGGCTGCCACGCCTTGAAGCGCAGCCCCGCCACGGCCTCGCCGCCGCGGCCGGTGCCGGTCATGGGCAGGCGGCGGCCGTTGCAGGCGATGACGTGCCGCTCGGGCACGAAGCCCTCGACCCTGACCTGCAGCCGCTCGACCGAACTGTCGACGAAGCGCACGGTGCCCCCGCTGGTCCCTTCCTCGCCCATCACGTGCCAGGGCTCGAGCGCCTGGCGCAATTCCATCCGGACCCCGCCCTGCTCGATCGTGCCGAAGACCGGGAACCGGAACAGGGCCTGCGCCTCGAAGGCGACCGGATCGAAATCGTACCCCGCCGCCCGGAGATCCTCCAGCACCGAGAGGAAGTCGGACCAGAGGAAATGCGGCAGCATGAACCGATCGTGGAGGTTCGTGCCCCAGCGGACACAGCCGCCGGTCTGCGGCTCGCGCCACAGCCAGGCCACGAGGGCGCGGAGCAGGAGCTGCTGCGCGAGGCTCATCCGCGCGTCCGGCGGCATCTCGAAGGCGCGGAACTCCAGCAGGCCGAGGCGCCCGGTCGGGCCGTCCGGCGAGTAGAGCTTGTCGATGCAGATCTCGGCCCGGTGGGTGTTGCCGGTGACGTCGACGAGGATGTTGCGGAAGATCCGGTCGACCAGCCAGCGCGGGATGTTGGGCGCGTCCGGGGCCGGCACCTGGGCCAGCGCGATCTCCAGCTCGTAGAGCCCGTCGTGGCGGGCCTCGTCCATGCGCGGCGCCTGGCTCGTGGGCCCGATATAGAGGCCCGAGAACAGGTACGAGAGCGCCGGGTGGCGCTGCCAGTAGAGCACGAGGCTCTTGAGCAGGTCGGGCCGGCGCAGGAACGGGGAATCGTCCGGCGTGACGCCGCCCATGACCACGTGGTTGCCGCCGCCGGTGCCGGTGTGGCGCCCGTCGGTCATGAACTTCTCCGCGCCGAGCCGGGTCTGCCTCGCCTCAGCGTACAAGTCGGTGGTGATGGCGACCGCCTCCCGCCACGAGGCGGCCGGGTGGACGTTCACCTCGATCACGCCCGGATCGGGCGTCACCTTGATCACGCCGATCCGCGGGTCGTAGGGCGGCTCGTAGCCCTCGAGGTGGATCGGCAGGTTCAGCTCGGCGGCGGCCGCCTCGAGGTGGCCGGCGAGTTCGAGATACTCGTCGGCGCGCTGCACCGGCGGCATGAACACCCGCACCACCCCGTCGCGGGGCTCGATCGACAGGGCCGTGCGCACCGCCACGCCGGTGACGCCGGCACCGTTGGCGACCGCGCCGGGATGCCCGTCGGGGAGGGCGGCGCGGGGCTCCAGCGGGTCCTGCGGCTGATAGTAGGGATAGTGCTCCGGCGGCACGTAGGGCAGGGACGACAGCGGCAGGCGGAAGCCCACCGGGGAATCGCCCGGCACCAGGAAGGCGGCCCCGCGGCGGAACTCCCACTTCTCGGAGATCCAGACCCTGTCGGCGTCGCCGTCACGGCCGGTCGGCAGGCTGGCGAGCGGCAGGACGTAGCCCGCGGCCTCCCCGAGGCCGCGGGCGTAGACCCGCCTGATCCGGGCGTCGAACTCCGCCGAGCCGGACCGGGCCGCCCCGGGCGTGACGTTGACCGGCAGCGCCGCGGTCTTCTTCTCCCAGAGCTCCCCGTCCTCGAAGGCCGGGAAGACGTAGTCGGCGAGGCCGAGGCGGCGGGCCAGCGCGCCGGCGAGCGCCTCGGCCTGCGCGATGGTGGCTTGTCCCGCCTCCCCGGCGACCACCTCCGGCGCGATCAGGTCCGGGTCGCGCCAGATCGGCTTGCCGTCCTTGCGCCAGTAGAGCGCGAAGGCCCAGCGGGGCAGGCTCTCGCCGGGATACCACTTCCCCTGGCCGTAATGGAGCAGCCCCCCCGGGCCGAACCGGTCGCGCAGGCGCCGGATCAGCCGGTCGGCGAGCCCCCGCTTGGTCGGGCCGACGGCCGCGATGTTCCACTCGGGCGACTCGAAATCGTCCACCGACACGAAGGTCGGCTCGCCGCCCATGGTCAGCCGCACGTCCTGCGCGACGAGGTCGGCGTCGACCCGCTCGCCCAGCGCGTCCATGGCGGCCCAGACGGCTTCCGGGAACGGCTTGGTGATCCGCGGCGTCTCGGCGACGCGGGTGATGGTCATCTTGAAGTCGAACGTGGTCTCGGCCGGCTCGACGGCGCCGGAGATCGGCGCGGCCGCGTGGTAGTGCGGCGTCGCGGCGAGCGGGATGTGGCCCTCGCCGGTGAGCAGACCCGATGTGGCGTCCATCCCGACCCAGCCGGCGCCCGGCAGGTAGACTTCGGCCCAGGCGTGCAGGTCGGTGAAATCCGCCGCGGCGCCGGTCGGCCCGTCGACCGCGGTCGTGTCGGGCACGAGCTGGATCAGGTAGCCGGAGACGAACCGGGCGGCGAGCCCGATCCGGCGCAGCACCTGCACGAGCAGCCACGCCGAGTCGCGGCAGGAGCCGCTCTTCAGCCGCAGGGTCTCGGCCGGGGTCTGGACGCCCGGCTCCATCCGGACGCCGTAGGCGGTCTCCCGGGCGATCAGGCCGTTCAGCGCCACCAGGAACTGGACGGTGCTGGGCTCCTCCGGGAGACGGGCGAGCAGCGCCTCCATCTCCGGACCCTCCGCGTCGACGGGGGTGAGGTAGGGGGCCAGCTCCTCGGCGAGACCGCGATCGTACGCGAACGGCCGGACCTGCGCGTAATCCTCCACGAAGAAGTCGAACGGGTTGATCACCGCCATGTCGGCGGTGAGGTCGACCTCGATCTTCAGTTCGTCGGTCTTCTCCGGGAAGACGAGGCGGGCGAGCCAGTTGCCGCTGGGATCCTGCTGCCAGTTCAGGAAGTGGTTGGCCGGCGTCACCGTGAGCGCGTAGGCCGGGACCTTGGTGCGGGCGTGCGGGGCCGGACGCAGGCGGATCACCTGGGGGCCCAGGCTGATCGGCCGGTCGTAGCGGTAATGCGTGACGTGGTGCAGGGCGGCTTTGATCGACACGATGGCTCCGTCGAAAGGATCGAACGCGGTCGCGCCGCCGGTCCCTGGCGCCGGCGCCCGCCGCACGGTTACGCGATACGGCCCCGCCGACAAGCAATTTCCGTGCGGCGGGCGGGCACCGCGGCGCCTGGCAGGAACTTTGCCGCCCGGCCCCGCTTGACCGGAAGGTGGGTCGGCCGCCGGCCCGGGACCGCGCGATGAAGATCTTCCAGTGCCAGGCCTGCGACCAGCCGGTCACCTTCGAGGCGACCGCCTGCGAGAGCTGCGCGCGGCCGCTGGGCTACGCCTGCGCGGTCCACGAGGTCTCGGCGCTGGAGCCGCAGGGCCTCTCGGCCCACCCGCTGATGGGCGGGGCGCAGGTCTTCCACGCCTACGCGGATCCCGGCCGGCGCTACCGGCTGTGCAACAACGCCCTCGCGCAGGCCTGCAACTGGCTGGTGCCGGAGGACAGCCCCGACATCTACTGCACCGCCTGCCGCCACAACCGCGTGGTCCCGGACCTGTCGCAGCCCTGGAACCTCGCCCGCTGGCGCCCGATCGAGGCGGCCAAGCACCGGCTGTTCTACTCGCTGCTGCGCCTGGAACTGCCGCTCGCCACCCGCGCCCAGTACACGGACGGGCTGGCCTTCGACTTCCTGGTCGACCCCTCCGAGAGCGTCTCCGGCGGGCCGCCGGTGCTGACGGGCCACATCAACGGCCTGATCACCATGAACATCGCCGAGGCCGACGACGTCGAGCGGGAGCGTCGCCGGATCCTCTTCGGCGAGCATTACCGCACCCTGCTCGGCCATTTCCGGCACGAGATCGGGCATTACTTCTGGTACCTGCTGGTGCTGAACAGCCCCTCCTGGGAACCGTTCCGGGCCCTGTTCGGCGACGAGCGGCTGAACTACGTCCAGGCCCTGCAGGACCACTACGCCAGGGGCGCGCCGGCCGATTGGGACGAGGCCTACGTCTCGGCCTACGCCACCGCGCATCCGTGGGAGGATTTCGCCGAGACCTTCGCGCATTACCTGCACATCGTCGACACGGTGGAGACCGCCTCGACCTTCGAGCTGCACGTGCGCCCGCGCCTGCGCCAGCGGGGGCAGTCCGGGCCGCCGGCGCCGACCGTGATCGATTTCGATCCCTACAACACCCTGGATCTCGACCGGCTGATCGCCGCGTGGCTGCCGCTCACCTACGCGATCAACTCGCTGTCCCACAGCATGGGCCAGCCGGCGCTCTACCCGTTCAAGCTGACGCCCGCGGTGATCGCCAAGCTCGCCTTCGTGCACGAGCGGATCTACGCCTCCCGCACCGGCACCCTGCCGGATGCCGGCGAGGCCGGGGCCGAGATGCTCCGGGCGGTGATCCTGGGCCTGCGCCAGAAGGTGGCGGCGCCGACGGTGTGAGGGCCGGAGAGGGGCGCCTCACGCCCCCCCGTGCCGCTCCGCGAAGGCGCGGAACGCCGCGAGCGTCTCGGCGCTGACGTGGTGCTCGATCCCCTCCGCGTCCCGCCGGGCGGTCTCGGGGCTCACCCCCAGCGCGCACAGGAAGCGCTCGACGATGCGGTGGCGCTCCCGGGCCTGCGCGGCGAGCCGGCGGCCGGCCTCGGTCAGGAACACGCCGCGATAGGGCCGCTGCTGCACGAAGCCGTCCTCGCACAGGCGCTTCAGCATCTTGGCGACGGTCGGCTGCGCCACGCCGAGCCGGGCCGCGATGTCCACCTGCCGCGCCTCGCCGCCGTCGCCGATCAGGTCGTCGATCAGCTCGACGTAATCCTCCACGAGCTCCGAGCGCCGCGCCTCGCGGGCCTGGCGGAAGCTCTCCACGTGGCGCTCGGGATCGACCAGCACGGTCTCGGGCGAGCCCGGCTCGGACGGTTCCTGCATCGGCTCTCCCCCACCACGGCCCGCGCGGGCCGCCCCGGCCCCTGTCTAGCAAACACCGCCCCCGGGAGGGGAGTCCCGCGGAGGCGGTGCAGGCCCCCGGAATTCCGGCCCTGACTCCTGACCCTGGAATCCCGATCCTGGAATCCCGATCCTGGGATCCGGACCCTTGAATCCCGGCGCCGAACCCTGAATATAGCCTCCGCTATATCTTTGAGGAGAGGGTGAGCATGGTGGCGCCGAACGCCGCGACGGCCCCCGGGCGCGCCGCGCCCGGGGCGATGAGCCGGCGGACCGAGGGCGCGATCCGCGACGTCCTCGACGGCCGTCCCGGCGGCCGGGCCCGGTTCCTGCTGTTCGCCGGCCCCGCCGTGACGGCGTCGATCGCCTACATGGACCCCGGGAATTTCGCGACCAACATCCAGGCCGGCGCCCGCTACGGCTACGGCCTGCTCTGGGTGGTGCTGCTCGCCAACTTGACGGCGATGCTGTTCCAGGCCCTGTCGGCCAAGCTCGGCATCGTCACGGGCAAGAACCTCGCCGAGCATTGCCGGGACGCGACGACGCGCCCGGTGCGCCTCGCCCTGTGGGGCATCAGCGAGGTCGCCGCCATGGCGACCGACCTCGCGGAGTTCCTCGGCGGCGCCATCGGCCTGTCGCTGCTCACCGGCATGCCGCTCATGGCCGGCATGGGCATCACCGCGGTGGTCACCTACGCGATCCTGCTCCTGGAGAACGAGGGCTTCCGGCCGCTGGAGATCGCCATCGGCGCGATGGTCGGCACGATCGGCCTCTGCTACGCGGTCGAGCTCCTGGTCGCGCCCGTGGCCTGGGGCGAGGCGGCCAAGGGTCTCGTCACCCCGCGGATCCCGGACGCGCAGGCGCTCACCATCGCGGTCGGGATCATCGGCGCCACCGTGATGCCGCACGCGCTGTTCCTGCATTCGGGCCTGACCCAGGGGCGGGGCAATCCCCGCACCGAGGCCGACCGGCGCCTGCTGGTGCGCTACTCGAACCGCGAGGTGGTGGTGGCGCTGCTGCTGGCGGGCCTCGTCAACATGGCGATGGTGATCATGGCGGCGGCGGCCTTCCACGTCGGCCACAGCGAGGTGGCGGAGATCGGCGAGGCCTACCGCACCCTGACGCCGCTCCTCGGGCCCGCCGCGGGGGCGGCCTTCCTGGTGTCGCTGCTCGCCTCCGGGATCTCCTCCTCGGTGGTGGGCACGCTCGCCGGGCAATTGGTGATGCAGGGCTTCACCGGCTGGCGCATCCCGCTCCTCGCCCGCCGGCTCGTGACCATGCTGCCGGCCTTCGCGGTGGTGGCGATCGGGGTCGACCCGACCCAGGCGCTGGTCCTGTCGCAGGTGGTGCTGTCGCTCGCCCTGCCGGTCCCGATGGTGGCGCTGGTGGTGTTCACCCGCCGCCGCAGCGTGATGGGGCCCTTCGCCAACGGCCCGCTCACCCAGGCCGCCGCCGTGGCGGGGGCGGCTCTGGTGCTCGCCCTCAACATGGTGCTGCTGGCGGCGGCCTTCGGGCTGCCGGTGCCGGGGCTGGAGTGAGCGCCCCCTGACGGCCCCGCTCAGGTCGCCCGCACCACCACCTCCACGAGGTTGGCGCCGCCGGACCGGATCCCGGCCTCGATCGCCGGGGCGATGTCGGCGGCCCGGGTCACCCGCCGGGCCGGCACGCCCATGGAGGCGGCCAGCGCCGGGAAGTCGACGCGCGGGTCGGTGAGGTCCATGGCGATGAAGCGGTTGGCGCGCACCGAGGCGTAGTGCGCCTGGCCCTTCATGAAGGTCTTGAGGATGTTGTACTCGGCGTTGTTGATCACCACGAAGGTGACCGGCAGCTTCTCGTGCGCCGCCGTCCACAGCGCCTGGGGCGAGTACATCGCGGCCCCGTCGCCCACGACGCAGACCACGGGCGCGCGGTCGAGGCCCAGGGAGAAGCCCACCGCGGCCGGCATGCCCCAGCCGAGCACGCCGCCGCGCATCGCCGCGTACTGGTGCGCCGAGGGGCTGTCGAGGAAGGTGCGCAGGTGGGTCAGCGTCGCGGGCGCCTCGTCCACGATGGTGGTCTCGGCCCCGACCGCGCGGGCCACCTCCCGGGCGGCGACCAGCGGCGCGATCACCGGATCCTCGAAGGCCGCGTCGGCGGCGGCGGCGAGCCGCGCCCGCCGCTCGGCCCGGGCAGTCACGGCCTGACCGCGCAGCTGCTCGAAGGCGTCGGCCCGGTCGGCAAGGCGCGGGGCCAGCAGCGGCAGCAGGGCGTCGAGCGAGGCGCGGATGTCGCCCACCGTCGACAGGCAGGTGGCGTAGGTGCGCCCGAGGTCGCGCACGTCGGCCGAGAGCTGGAACACCTGCACCCCCGGCGGCACCGCCGAGACCTCCGAGTAGAGCACGGTGATCAGCGACTTGCCGCCCAGCGCGAACACCGCGTCGTAGCGCCCGAGGATGTCGGCGATGGCGTCGGCACGGGTCGGCAGGTTCCCGGCCCAGAGCGGGTGCGCGGTGGGGAACGGGATGTGGGCCGGCCAGGACGAGCCGTAGACCGGCGCCGCCAGCAGGTCGGCGAGCGCGACCATCTGCGCCGAGGCGTCCGAGGCGTCGATCTCGTCGCCCGCGATCAGGGCGAGGCGGCCCGGCGCGATCGCGGCGAGTCTCTCCGCCAGCCGGTCGAGGGAGCCCGCCACCGCCCGCTGGTCGATGGTCGAGGTCTCGCCGGCCGGCACCGCCGACAGCGCCTCCATCACGTCCATGGGCAGGGACAGGAAGACCGGGCCGGAGGGGGCGGCCCCCGCGTCGTGGAAGGCCCGGCGCAGCAGGATCGGGATCTGGTCGGGGCTCGTCACCTCGCGGGCCCACTTCATCACCGGGTCGGCGATGGCGACGAGGTCGCCCATCAGCAGCGGGTCGGTCAGCGCGTGGCGGAGATCCTGCTGCCCGGCGGTGACCACCAGCGGCGTGCCGGAGACCTGGGAATTCACCAGCCCGCCCATGGCGTGGCCGAGGCCGCCCGCCGTGTGCAGGTTGAGGAAGGCGGGGCGCCGCGCGCCCTGCGCGTAGCCGTCCGCCATGGCGACCGCGGTCGCCTCCTGCAGGGCGAGGATGTAGGCGATGTCGGGCGCCTCGGTGAGCGCGTCGATGAGCGGCAGCTCGGTGGTGCCGGGATTGCCGAAGATGTAGCGCACGCCCTCCGAGCGCAGCACCTCCACCAGGAGGTCGGCGCCCCGGCGGCGGCCGGCGGTCTCCACGGTCTCGATCGGCATGCCCTGTCCTCTCCGGGGGAATCAGCCGGAGGCTACCCCATGGGCGGACCGGGGCAATGCCGGCGCCGCCCCGCGCCGGGCGGCAACCGATCGGCAGCCTTTTCGGCGTAACCTCCGGCCGGGACGCGCCCGCGCCCCCGGGCGCAGGCCCGACGATCCACGCCACCGACCGGGACGAGACATCATGCGGATCGCGGCGCCCCTCGCGCTCCTCGCCACCCTGGTGGCGCCCCTGACAGCCCCCCTAACAGCCCCCCTGGGCCTCGCCGCGGACGCGCGGGCGCAGGGGCTCGAGCGCGGGGCCCGGGAGGGCGCCTCGCGCGGCGAGGAGATGGCGGGCCCCCTCGGGGCGATCGTCGGCGGCGCGATCGGCGCGGCCGTGGGCACGGCCAACGGCATCCTCGGCGTCGACCGGCGGGAACGGTTCCGCATCTACGCCCTCGGCGAGCGCCGCCCCTCCGTCGCGCTCGCGGGACCCGTGCGGGTCGGGACGGTGCTCCCGGAGGACGGCATCGTGTACTACGATGTCCCGCGGGAGTTCGCCTTGCCGGATTACAGCTACACGATCGTCAACGACCACCCGGTTCTCGTCGATCCGCGGACGCGCCGGATCGTGGAGGTGATCGACTGACGGCCCCGGCGGGCGGCGCGGGGCCCGGGGATCCGGCGCGACGGAGAGGACGATCCGATGCCGAGAAGGCGGGGGGGCCGGGCCGCGCCCCCGGCGACCGGCCCGGTGACGCGGTGAGCGCGCGCGGCGCCGCGGGCGCCGGCGATGCCGGGCGGCGGCACTGGTTCTACGACAGCCGGATCCTGGTCTGCACGTTCTGCCTGCTCGCGGTCATGGTCATCTTCTGGCAGGTGAGCCGGTTCGAGGGCTTCCAGCCGATCTTCACCTGCGCGCGGGATCAGGACGTCGACCGCGACCTGCTCTCCGTCGGGATGCGCGCCTGCATGGGCGACGCGCCCTCGCAGGCCGCCCAGGCGCGCTGCATGCACGTGGTCTACCTGCTGGCCTGCACGGACGAGCGGTGGCGCTGACGCCGCCGTGCACCACCGCGCGCGGGCGCGGCGGGCGGCCCTGCAGCCCCGGCGCGAGGCTGCGCGCGGGGGACGCCGCGGCCCGTCCGCGGCGGGGCGGATCGTGTCCGCGCGGATCGCGCGGTTCCGGGGCGGGCTCCGCTCAGGCGCGCAGTTCCGCCACGAAGGCCCGGATGAACGGCGGCAATCCGTCGAGGTCGCGCAGGCACAGGGTCAGGTCGCGCCGCGCCCAGGCATCGGCGAGGGGCACCACCGCGAGGGCGAGGCCCTGCGCGGCGCGGGCGGCGGCGCTCTCGGGCAGCACCGCCAGCCCGACCCGCGCCTCGACGAGCCGGCAGACGGCGTCGAAGCCCCGGAGCTGGACCCGCAGGCGCATCGGCCGCCCCTCGCGCACCGCCTGGGCCACGAGGAAGCGGCTGATGGCGCTGCGCCGGTCGAGGCCGACGAGGTCGTGGCCGAGCACCTCGGCGAACGGGATCGTCCCGCGCGCCGCCAGGGGATGGTCCCGGGCCGCCACCAGCACGAACCGGTCCTCCCGGAACGGGAAGGTCTGCAGCGAGCCGGTATCCACCGTGCCGGACAGGATCCCGAGGTCGGCCGCCCCCTCGGCCACCAGCCCGACGATCTCCTCGGAGGTGCGCTCGTCGATCTCGACGCCGATCCCGGGGTGATCGGCCAGGAAGGCCGAGAGCGCCTCCGGCAGGAACTCGGTCAGCGCGTTGGTGTTGGCCAGCACCCGGATCTGGCCGAAGGCGCTCCCCGAGAAGGCCGCCATCTCCTCGCGCAGGCGCTCCACCCCGGCCAGGACCTCCCGGGCATGGACGAGGAGCGCGCGCCCGGCCGGGGTCGGGCTGACGCCCTGCCGGCCCCGGGTCAGCAGGGCGGCCCCGAGGGATTCCTCCATCAGCCGGATCCGCGTCGAGGCAGCCGCCAGGGCGAGGTTCGCCCGCGCGGCCCCGTGGGTGATGGAGCCGGCCTCGACCACGTGCCGGAACAGGCCGAGATCGACGAGATCGAACCGCATCATCGCGAAGGCGCCTCCCGCCGCGCCGTCCGGCCGGCGCGCTCCGGGCCGATCCGGGCCGCCCGGGACCCGTCCGGATCCGCGTCTCCGTCGGGGGGCTGCGCGGCCGCGTCAACCCCGTCGCCCCGGGGCCGCGCCGCGGCCGCCGCGGCGATCCCGGTTACAGACGCGCCGATCCTTCAGGTGCCCCGGACCGGACGAAGACGGCGCTCCGCGTGTCGATCGCCGCGGCCTCATCCGTCTCCGACAAACGAAGACCGGAATTCATGACCACAACGACCGTGAGTAAAATAAATCTTGTCAGTATAGCCGAGAGCGACGATTTACCGCCCGTTAATACCGCATACTTCAATGCTACTCGACAGTCTTGCGAGGCGTCGCGGCGATGGTCCCTGTGTCGACATACTTGGCCCGGCGGCCGCCCCGGGACGGCCTGCGGCGTCCCGGCTCCGGGCCGTCCGGGCGGGCGCGCCGGCCCGGGAGCCGCTGATGGACGCGCTCCTCGTCGACGACAGCGCCACCATGCGGATGCGGCTGCGCCTCCTCCTGGAGGCCAAGCCCGACGTGTCCGTCACCGATCACGGCGACCCGGTCGCCGCCATGGTCGAGGCGCGGACGCGGGCCTTCGACCTCGTCCTGGTCGACTGCCACATGCCCGGCATCGACGGGATCGCCTTCATCCGGCAGATGCGGACCATCCCGCACTACGCGCAGGTGCCCATCGTGATGGTCACCAGCGACATCTCGGACGCGGTGCGGCTCGCCGCCCTGGAGGCCGGGGCGACCGATTTCCTCGACAAGTCCATGCAGGGCGTCGAGCTCACCGTCCGCCTGCGCAACCTGATCCGGCTCGCCCGGGCGGTGCGGCGGCTGGCCGAGCAGGCGGCCTGGCTCGACGGCGAGGTGGAGGCCGCCCTGCGCCACATGCGCGAGCGCGAGGAGGAGATCATCTTCCGCCTCGCGCTCGCGGTCGAGTACCGCGACAACGACACCGGCGATCACACGTGGCGGGTGGCCCGCTACAGCCAGATCGTGGCCGAGGGCCTCGGGCTGGCGCCGGAGATCTGCCGCAACCTCTACCTCGCGGCGCCGCTGCACGATGTCGGCAAGGTCGGCATTCCGGACGGCGTCCTGCTGAAGCCCGGCCGGCTCGACCGGGACGAGTTCGACCTCGTCAAGACGCATCCGGCGATCGGTCGGCGCATCCTGGGCGGAAGCGCCTCCGAGCTGATCCGGCTGGCCGCGGAGATCGCCGAGTTCCACCACGAGAAGTGGGACGGCGGCGGCTACCCGCACGGGCTCGCCGGCGCCGCCATCCCCCTGTCGGCCCGGATCGTCGCGGTGGCGGACGTGTTCGACGCCCTGACCACGGCGCGGCCCTACAAGGACGCGATGTCCTTCGACGCGGCCCTGGACTGCATCCGCGCCGAGAGCGGCCGCCATTTCGACCCGGACTGCGTGGCGGCGTTCTGCGCGCGCTTCCCGGACATCCGCGTCGCCGGCGGGCAGAACCGGGCGGCGGTGCGGCCGAGCGCCGGGCCGGTCACGGAACCCTGGGCCCGGGTCCCGACCCTGCTTCGCGAGGTCACCCCGGCCGCGCCCGTCCCGACGGGGTGGCGCGCCGACGCCCTCGACACGCTCCTGAGACCGTCCCCGGAATCGTCCCCGGCACCGTCGGCGAACCCGGACGCGTTTGCGCCGTTGATCCCCGACCCGCACGGATCGCGGACGGAGCCGGACCATGACCCCGACCTGGAAGACGCTGCCGGAGATCGCCCTGGCGCACGGGATCTCCCTGGAGGATGCCCAGCGCCTCGTGGACGGGGCGAACTGCCCGAAGGTGTTCCGCGCGGACGGCACCGTCTACCTCATCTGAGCCCGTCCCGTCCGGGTGCGCCCGTCGCGGGTGCGTCCCACGCGGGTGCGCCCCGCGAGTCCGTGCCGGGCGGATGACGCCGGTCCCGGCGGGCCCTAACCTGCCCGCATGCGCATCGTCCACACGCCCGATTCGAGCCGGCACGACCCCGAACGCTACATGCGGCGCGGCGCGGCGATCCCGCATCCCGAGCAGGCGGCCCGCTACGCGATCCTGCGGGACGCGGCCGCCCGGGGCGGCCACGCCCTCGCCGAGCCGGCCGATCACGGCCTCGAGCCGATCCGCGCGGTGCACGACCCGGACTACGTGGCGTTCCTGGCCGAGGCCTGGGCGCGCCGGGACGCGATCCCCGGCATCGGCGACGAGATCCTGACCGGGTCCTTCGCCCGGCCGCAGATGCACCGGAAGCCCCCCGGCCTCCTCGGGCGCCTCGGCCTCTACACCGCCGACACCTCGACGCCGATCCGCGCCGGCACCTGGGCGGCGGTCTACGGGTCGGCGCAGTGCGCGGTCGCGGCCGCCGACGCGGCGCTGGCGGCGGGGCACGCCTACGCCCTGTGCCGCCCGCCCGGCCACCACGCCTACGCGGACTCCGCGGGCGGCTTCTGCTTCCTCAACAACAGCGCCATCGCGGCCGAGCGGATGCGCGCCGCGACCGGCGGCCCGGTGGCGATCCTCGACATCGACGTCCATCACGGCAACGGCACGCAGGGGATCTTCTACGCCCGCGCCGACGTGCTGACCGTCTCGGTCCACGCCGACCCGTCCGACTACTTCCCGTTCTTCGCCGGCTACGCCGACGAGACCGGCGCCGGGGCGGGGGCGGGGTTCAACCGCAACCTGCCGCTGCCGCCGGGCTCGGGCGACGCGCCCTGGCTCGAGGCCGTGGCGGCGGGCCTCGCGGCCATCGCCGCATACCGGCCCCGGGCCCTCGTGGTGGCCCTGGGCCTCGACGCCGCCGCGGACGATCCGATCGGCGCCCTCGCGGTCTCCCGGGCGGGCTTCGTCGGGGCCGCGGAGCGGATCGCCCGGGCCGGGCTGCCCACGGCCCTGGTCCAGGAGGGCGGCTACCTCTGCGCGGCCCTGCCGGACAACCTCGCGGCCTTCCTCGCCGCCTTCGACGCCGCGCGCTGAGACGCGCACCGCGCGCCGGCCCCGCGCCGGCCTCGCGCCGGCGCGACGCGCGGACACGATCCGCCGGCGTGATGCGATCGTGATCGCCGGAATGCCGGGCCGGCCAGCCGGATATGGTCGACCCGATGCCACAACCGACCTATCAGGGCGGGGCGGGCGCCGCCGACGCGTCCCGGGCGGGAGGAACGGGCGATGGACGCGGGCGACGTGGGCTTGCGCGGGGCGGCCAGCGCCCCGTGGTACGCGGGTCTCACCCGGCGCCACTGGCGGATCCTGTGGGGCAGCTATCTCGGCTGGATCTTCGACGGCTACGAGGCGGTGGCCCTGGTCTACGCCCTGCGCCCGGCCCTGGCCTCGATCCTCACCCCCGAGCAGGCCCAGGCCCCGGCCTTCTACGTGGGTCTCGCCATCGGCATCACCCTGCTGGGCTGGGGGATCGGCGGCCTGATGGGCGGGATCGCGGCCGACTATATCGGCCGCAAGCGCATGATGATGGTGTCGATCCTGGGCTACGCGCTGTTCACGGGGCTCACCGCCTTCGCGGAGAGCTTCGCGCAGCTCGCCGTGCTGCGCTTCATCACCGGGCTCGCCATCGGCTCGGAATGGTCCACCGGCATCGCCCTCGTGGCCGAGACCTGGCCGAACCGGGCGCGCCCGAAGGGCTGCGGCTTCCTGCAATCGGGCTTCGGCGGCGGCGCCGTGCTGGCCGCCATCGTGTGGGCCGTGCTCGCCGCCACCGAGCCGCTGGGCCCGGAATCCTGGCGGATCCTGTTCGCGCTGGGCGCGCTCCCCGCCTTCGTGTGCCTGTACCTGCGGCGGGCGCTGGAGGAATCCGAGCAGTGGATGCGGGCGCTCAGGGCGCAGCGCTGGGCGGCCACCGCGGAGGACGCGAACCGCGCCCCGCGGAGCGCGCGGCGCCCGTTCTCCCTGACGGAGATCTTCCGCGAGCCCGAGAGCCGGCGGCGGGTCCTGCTCGCCACGCTGCTGTCCTTCGCCACCACGGTGGGCTGGTGGGCGGTCTCGTCCTGGCTGCCGGCCTACACGGAGGGGCTCGCCAAGGCCGCGGGCGCGCCGGCCAATCTCTGGGGCCCGCGCATGGGCATCGTCTACAATATCGGGGCGATCACCGCCTACGTGATCTCCGGCTTCGTGGCCGACGCGATCGGCCGCCGCGCCTTCCTGCTGGTCACCTATGTCGGCTGCATCGCCACGTCGCTCGCCTGCTACCTCTGGACCGGCGGGCTGGTGCCGTTCATGGCGCTCGCTTTCCTGAACGGGTTCTTCACCCTGGGCTTCGCCTTCTCGTGGATGGCGATCTACCTCGCGGAGCTGTTCACCCCGGCGGTCCGGGCGACGGCGGCGAGCGTCGTGTTCAACGGCGCGCGGCTGATCGCCTGGATCTTCCCGATCATCGCCGGGCAGATCGTGACCGCCTTCGGGGGCGTCGCCGCGGCGGCGCTGACGCTCTCCAGCGTCTACGTGATCGGCCTCGTCGTGCCGTGGTTCATGCCGGAGACGCGGGGCCGGCCGCTGCCGGAATAGGGCGATCCCGTTTCCGCCCCGCCCTCTGGCGCGCCCGGGTCCGGCCGGACGCGGAGCGGCCCCCGACTCCGCGGGAGCCGGGGG